>PFAS01000054.1 GCA_002778635.1 Candidatus Falkowbacteria bacterium CG10_big_fil_rev_8_21_14_0_10_43_11
AAGTGAGCCAGCGCCGCACGCCCGCTTCTTTGTCCAAATGGCCGGTAAATAAATTTTTATTAATTTGCAACGCGCTGAAATAATATACCGGCGCGGCGACGATGATGGCCGACATCGCAAACCGCAACGCGCCCAAGTCATAGCGCATGCGCCATTCTTCCACAACGTCAATGATGTTTTTATTGATGATTTGAAAAATGACGATGCCGACCGACACGGCTAAAAAGCCAAGTGATACCAGTGATAATAAATAAAAGAACGCGAATTTGGCGGAATTGTTTTTGGTAAACATAAATTTAGAATTATATAAATAATTTGTCTTAATTATAGCAAAAATATAATAGCTAGTCCACACGGACTTTCAACTTTATGGACTTTATAGACTAACTCCTTGACATTCTTTTGACGGCGTTATTAATTGTTGATAAAATAAGAAACAAGGAGGGGTGGCCTTCCTTAAAATAGAAATACATCTCATGCTACGGCACAAGAGCCGTTGCCTGTATTTTTTTCAGGCAACAACATTGTTCCTTTTCACTTCATACTTTAAGAAGGAGGAGAAAAGCTTATGAATGTGGTCAACAACAATCGGAACTCGAATTTGTTCGTAACGGCTCGCTCCAAAAAGCAAAGCGCAGCCAACACAAACTCGACTTAAGATCGTCGAGTTGATGAAACTCAGCACCCAAGACCTGGTCCGCGCGGGTCAGGACAAAAAAGGAAAAAGTCATGAAAAGAGGACCTTAATCTTTTTTCTAGCAAATTCCGTTGTCCCCACGGGGGAAAAAAGAAAAAATATCACCGAAAGACAAGGGGGCGAACTCATTGCGAGCCGCCCCCATTTTATTTTCTCAAAACGCCACAGTCCCCTAAGTGGGAAAAAAAATTACTGTTTAATTACCGCAAAATTATTGTCTAATGTTCATTAATTGCTAATCTTAATGTGCAACTCCTTCAATTGTTTCTCCTCCACCTCGCTCGGCGCGCCCAGCATCACATCGCGGCCGGAGCTGTCTTTGGGAAACGCGTAAATGTCGCGAATGGAATTCCACTCGTTTAAAACCATTAGGAGCCGGTCAATGCCGGGGGCGTTCCCGCCGTGCGGCGGAGCGCCGTATTCAAACGCGCGGATCATGTGCCCAAATTTTGCGTCAACCTGCTCTTTGGTATAACCGGCAATGGCAAACGCTTTATACATAATTTTGGGGTCGTGGTTTCTAATAGCGCCGGAAGTAATCTCAAAGCCGTTTAACACAAAATCATACTGGTACGCTAAAATTTCCAGCGGATTTTTGGTTAAGAGCGCCTCCAATCCGCCTTGCGGCATGGAAAAAGGATTGTGGCCGAAATCTATTCTGCCCTCTTCAATTTCGGAATAATCGTACATCGGGAAATCCGTGACCCACAGCCACGCCGCTTTATTTGGGTCTTTTAACCCTAAACGCTGGCCGCATTCGTTGCGCACCGCGCCCAAGCTTTCGCATACTGTCCGCCATTTGTCCGCGCCAAAAAATATGATGTCGCCTTTTTTAGCTTTTACTTCTTTAATAATAGCGTCAAGTTCTTCCGATTTTAAAAATTTTAATATCGGCGATTTTAGTTCGTCTTCTATAATGATATAAGCCAATCCCTTCGCGCCTTTGGCTTTGGCGACTTCGGTTATTTCGTCAATTTCTTTGCGCGAAAATTTTGCCCCGCCGGAAACATTCAGCGCGTGCACCGCGCCGCCGGTTTTAATCGCGTCCGTAAAAACGCTGAAGCCGCAATTTTTTACAATGTCAGTTACCGGTTTCATCTCCATTTCAAAGCGCAAGTCCGGTTTGTCCGAACCGTATTTTTCCATCGCCTCCCGCCAAGAAATGCGAGGAAACGGTTGCCATAAAACTTTTTTACTGCTGAACTTATGCGTCAGTTCCACCATCAGCGGCTCCATGATTTTAAAAATATCTTCCTGCGTTACAAAACTCATCTCCATGTCCAGCTGGTAAAATTCGCCGTAATGCCGATCCATGCGCGGGTCCTCGTCGCGAAAACAAGGCGCGATTTGAAAATAACGATCCAGCCCCGCGACCATCAATAATTGCTTAAACTGCTGGGGCGCCTGCGGCAGGGCGTAAAATTTACCCGGATAAAGCCGTGAAGGAACGAGCCAATCGCGCGCGCCCTCCGGGGAAGAATTAGCGAGTATCGGCGTCTGCACTTCAATAAAATTTTCCTTATGGAAATAATCGCGCATATGGCATATTACCTCATCGCGGATGCGCAACATCTCCTGCAGTTTGGGCCGGCGCAGGTCAATAAAACGATATTGCAGGCGCAGTTGCTCGTTCGCTTCCGACTGTTTTTCCTCGTCAATCTGAAACGGAGGCGTTTTTGACTCGCTTAAAGTTTCGGCTTTGCCGGCCGCTATTTCAATTTCGCCGGTCGGCATTTTTTCGTTCACCATTTCTTTCGGCCGCGGCACAACTTCGCCGGTGACGCTCGCCACCCATTCGCTGCGCCAAGCATTGGCTATCGCGTAAGCTTCTTTGTTTTTATTCGGGTCAAAAGTTATCTGCGTTAAGCCGTAGCGGTCGCGCAAATCTATAAAAATAATTCCGCCGTGGTCGCGCCGCCGATGCACCCAACCGCAAAGCGTTACCGTTTGATTAAGGTTTTTTTTAGTTAATTCGCCGCAGGTGTTTGTACGAAGCATAATATTTATGAAATACGGTAGAAATAATATTGTATTTCTGTATATCTATTTATTTCTGCTGTATTTCTATAATTTTAAAATTTTGAATAAAAAAATTCGTCTTTGGATATTAAAAAAATTTAATACCTAAGGACGAATTTTCAAATCCGCGGTGCCACCTTAGTTCCCTGAAATTTTCCAGGGCGCTCAATTTATCGCTGTGACGGGCTTACCCGTTGGGCTCTACTTTCCCGAATATTCGGAATTTTTTCCCAAACCTCTCCCGATGTCTGTCGGGATCAAATGGTTTTAATTGATTGTATATTCATATTAAACAAAATAATAAAATTAGTCAAATAAATACAGTTTATAGCTATTTATAACTTTACTGAATTCTTTAATCAACTCACTCTCTATGTCTATTGTTATAATTTCGTTCAATTTTTTTTGTAAAATTAATTTTGCCATAGCAGTTATTTTTTTAGACGCTTTTATGTTGCCAATTTTTAAATCATCTAATTGCGGCTGATAACCAAGCCGGGAAATTAATTTTAGAGCGAAAGCTGATTTTAATAAAATTAATTGACTGCTATTAATTTCATTATTGTTTAAAATTTCTAAAAATTTATTTAACATTAAAAAAACTTGCTCGTCTTGCTCGCTGTCTTTTATTATTTCCTTGATTAACTTTACTATCTCTCCGGCCGCCGCTGTTTTCTCGTAATTGTCTTTGATGCCGGCAAAAACCTTTTCGCTGACGACGCTGCCCAAATAATCATATTGTTTGCCGCGCACGACCATTATCTCGCCCAAGTTAAGCGGCTCAATGTGGGCGGCGAGTTTGGACGATAATTTTTGCGTGCCGCGCGCCACTAAATCCAATTTGCCGAAATCGCGGGTATAAACAAAAACGCGCGAGTCATTTTCGCCGTATGGTTCGCGCGCTAAAATTATGGCTTGATTTTTGTAAGTAACTTCCATAATCGGTTAATAAACTTTTAATTTGCAAACAATTAATTCATTTCAAAATTTTAAAATTGTTTAGAAATTAAAAATTAGAAATTAAAAATTAAACTTTATCCAGGTACCCCTGTAATATGCTCATCGCCGCGATTTCATCCCGGCCGGCTTTAGTTTTTTTGTCTCCGGCAAGCGAATCGGCGTATTTTGAAGACAACCTTTCGTCTTCAAAAATAATTTCCACGCTAATTTTACTTTTTAACTCTTCAACAAATTTTTTAAAATTCTCTGGCAATTCGCGCGTTTTATCAACCATTGAATACGGTTTTCCCAGCACAACCACGTCAATTTCTTCGTCAGCGATAATTTTAGCTATTTCATCAATATTATTTACGGTGCCAAAAACAACGGCGGTTTTGTTTTCCGAATCGCCGATAGCGAGCCCCATTCGTTTGGTACCGTAGTCAAGACCAAGATACTTAATCATAAAAATTTCTAATTTTCAATTTCTAATTTCTAAACAATTTCTAATTACCAAATGTCGTAATTACTAAGACGCTCACATTAAAGTCTGTTTGAAAATTTTATCATTTATTAATTAAAAATTGTTTGAAAATTGAAAATTAGAAATTGAAAATTATTCAGCTGCGGTTATCACGATATTCCCTTCCTCCGTAATCGCCACCGTGTGTTCAAAGTGCGCGGCCGTACTGCCGTCTTTGGTTAAAATAGTAAAGCCGTCTTTGGCGGTCTTTATATGCCAATCGCCTATCGTCAGCATCGGTTCAATGGCGATTACGAGCCCCGGCTGCAGTTCCAATTCCAATTCTCGGTCGTCGCTATCGTAAAAATTAGGCACTTGCGGCTCTTCATGCACCGCATAGCCGACGCCGTGGCCGACCAGTTCGCGCACCACGCCAAAGCCGTTGGCTTCCGCGTTGATTTGCACGGCGCGGGCGATGTTTAATAATTTATTGCCGGGCTTTGCCTGTTGAATCGCAAGATCCAGACATTCGCGCGTTACTTCAATCAACCGGCGCGTTTTGGCGTCAACTTCGCCGACCGGGAGCGTAACTGCCGTATCGGTATATAACTTTTTATAGCGCATGCCGATATCCAAACCGATCATGTCGCCATTTTTTAAATAGCGCGCCGGCGTTGCCGGCCCGTGCACGACTTCCGAATTGACGGAGGCGCAAAGCGCGGTCGGAAAAGACCGATCGTATTTTGAACCGGCATAACCTTTAAAAGAAGGCTGTCCGGAAGCCTTCTTGATTAAATTAATCGCTTGTTTTTCCAGCTCGGCCGTGCTTATTCCCGGCATTACCAGAGCGCTGATTTCCGCCAAAATTTCCGCCAAAATACGGCCGCCCTCTTTCAGTATTTTTATTTCTTCCGCAGTTTTTAATTTTATCATACAAAATTATTGCTCCAGCATTTGATTAAGCTGCAGCATCCCCACGCTTTTGGCAATGTCGTCAGCTACCCGTTCAATCGTCTGTTCGCCGTTAATTTTTACTATTTTATCTTGGTAATAATCAATTAACGGTTCAGTTTCGGCGTGATAGCGCCGCAGCCGTTCGCGCACCGATTCTTCCGCGTCGTCAGCCCGCTGCGCTAATTTGATTTTACACCGGTCGCAAAGCTCGTCTTCGGCTGGTTTGGGCGCGGTATATAAATTATAAATGGCGCCGCACTGCGGGCAATGACGCCGGCTGCTTAAGCGTTTTACCGCTTCTTCATCCGATATTTCAATAAAAATAACTTTGCTGACCGTTGCGCATTGGTTTAAAAGTTCAGCTTGCTTTATCGTCCGCGGGTAACCGTCCAAAACAAAACCTTCCGAACAGTCCAAATTAGCCACTCGCTCTTTTAGCAGGCCGAAAGTTATTTCGTCCGAAACTAATTGGCCGCCGTTAATGGTTTCTTCAACTTGCTTGCCTAAAGCGGTTTTATTCTCCATTGCCAGCCGAAAAAGTTCGCCGGTGGAAATATGCGGCAAATTTAATTTTTGGCTTAAAATTTTTGCTTGCGTGCCTTTGCCCGACCCTTGCGGACCGAACAGGCAGATGATTAGTCTAGACATAGTTCAAAATTAATCTAAAAGTTATTACTTGTTTTTGTTTTTATAAAAATATCTATTGTTGTCTAAAACTTAATTTTAGTGCGACAATTTAGCAATGTAACAATTTAACAATTTTAACATTTTCTCCGACCAAATCTACCTGCGCAAATAATTATCTTTTACTTTATTTTAATTATGCATTATCTTGCCAACGGTATGCTCGGCTTTGCCGGCGATGGTTTTTTATTATTATTGACTGAACTGATTCCGCCGGTTATCGGATTGATGCTGGAATTCATTTTACCGCCCTGCGACCGCGTGTCAACGCTTACCTGGCTTGCGGCGCGGCGCGCGTCAAAAATACTCACGCTGGTTTTTTTTATTATCTTTGGGTCGTCAGTCGCTGAATCGCGCAGGTACCACGGCACGGGTTTTTTCTTAATAATTGAAGTGCCGTCTTCTCCGCTTAAAATCTTTATGATATCCCCCCGTTTTTTCCATTGCTCGTTTATTAAGCCTTCTTGCTTTAATTTTTTTTCCAAGGCGGTGATGGTTATGCCTCCCGCCGCTTCCTTTTCTAAATAATCCCTTAATTTGAATCCGGACAAATTTTCACCGGCAAGTTTAACTGCGCCTATCTTTTGAAATTTTTTAATCGGCAGCTTCTTAATATCTTGAGAAAAAATCTTATCGACGCTCATAAAATAAAATTAAGCTTCTTGACTTTTTTTAATTTCCACAAAAGACAAATATAAAAAGAAAACCAATAACAACAAAGTATTGAGAGGAGCCAGCCAAAACGGAAACTCGCCGCCAAACGATTCAATTATCATCACCCCGCCCAAAACGCCGATGGAATACATCGCGCCATTTTTTAGATAAGCGAATTTAGTGATTAAATTTCCGCCGTGAATGGTGAATTGCCGGACCACCAAAGCGCCTAAGCCGTTGCCCAATAAAATTAAAGGCACGGAACTCGTGAACGCGAACGCGCCGATTACGCCGTCAATGGAAAAGGAGGCGTCTAAAACTTCCAAATATAAAATTTTGCTCCACCCGCTCATGTTTGAACTCATCAGCTTTTTTTCTTGTTCGGCGGCGTTTTGCTTAAAGCCGTCGGTAATAAAAAAAGCGGTGGCGCCGATAGTGGCGGAAAGCGCCAAAACCGGATCGGCTTTAATGGCAAAATAAACAACGATCGTTAGCGTTAAAGAAGCAATGGCGTAATACCAGACTCCTTGGCGATGGATAAAATGCTCTGCTAAAAAAGCGTAATTTTTTTCTTCTAAAAATAACCACGATAAAAAGACAAAAAACAAATACACGCCGCCGCCGAGCATCAACAGCGCTTTTGATTCTTCCACATAAGCCCCTATCTCCGGATTATTGGAAAAAACAAAAGTGACTATTTGAAAAAAAGAAAGCGCCGGATTAGTCAGCCAAACGATTAAAAAAGGCAAAAGGCCGCGAACCACGAAAACGGCTAATAAAAGCCCCCATACTAAAAAAAACCGGCGATATTTAGGGGCAAGATTTTTGATGACATGCGCGTTGACAACGGCGTTGTCAATGCTGCTGATAGTTTCAAACAGGACTAACCCGACGACAATAATAAAATAATTTAAAAGCATTTTGTTAAAATTAATAACAGTCCATTATTAATATACCATAAAATCCGGCTAATTTTCAATACTTTGCTTCGCCGGCGTTTATTAAAGTTTTATTTGTCGCAATTACTGAACGAAGCTCGAACCTTTTTCGAGCGAAAATCGCTCGAATAATTTGAAACCCCGCCCCAGCGTTTCCGCCCGCCGAAACTCGGCGAGTTCCGCAATGAAATGCGGGATAAACTCCGCAAAACAATTTTCTTTCAATTTTTTGTATTTTGCGCGCGACCCTTTTTCTTTTAAAAGGATTTGAAAATTGTTTTGCTTTGATGTTTGGCTTAGTGCCAAACGGCGGAAACGCTTCCCGCCCCACTGCGCCTACGGCGCAGAGCAGGCGGGCGAAAGTTTTTACCCCGTAGGGTCGCGAAGCGACTCCTTCGGGGCATCCCCCCCCTAACCCCCTTCCTTTTCGCCCGCCTGATTGGACGGCCAGAATTTTTTGCGAGCGGACGGCGGGACCTCAAAATGGGTGGCGGGTGGGTTAAAATTTAGATTATAAAAATATCTTCGCTATTATTAGTGTATCTTAAAAAATAACATTTTTCAATACATCCCATGGTTTTTTTCCGAGTATATTATCATATTTCTTCATTACACTGTTTTAAGCACACACTTTTGGCGGTTTTAGTTATTTAATAAAACCTCGTTCGGTGTCAATCCGTCTAAGGCAATATGTTCTAAGTTATTGTAAG
>PFAS01000059.1:0-655 GCA_002778635.1 Candidatus Falkowbacteria bacterium CG10_big_fil_rev_8_21_14_0_10_43_11
ACTCCCTATGGCGAATTAATGCCCGATTTAAATTTAGCAGGAAATTTAAAGAATTTTGGAGGCGCCAGCATAGAGGAAAATCTTTTTATCAATGAACATTCTATTTCCGGTCTAGTTGGTTTTATCAAAAAAAATTTTCCTAATGCCCGTTTCGCGCCAATTATCGTGCGACCGGAAACAACTGCTAAAGAAAGCGAACAGTTGGCGCGGGTGATAAAAAATAATACTGACGCAGATAAAACTTTAATTTTAGCCAGCGTTGATTTTTCCCATTACCAGCCGGTAGCGGTAGCGGATTGGCATGATGCCAAAAGCAGGAACGTGATAGAAAATTTTAATTTTAACGATATTTATAATTTAGAAATTGACTCTGCACCTTCAATTTATACTTTATTAAAATATTTAGAGTTAATTAAAGCGCAAAAATCAGAGTTGATATTTGCCACCAACTCCGGCAAATTAATTAATAAACCAGATGAACCTACCACCAGCCATAACTTTTATTATTTTACTGAAGGCGATAAAACAAATGATAGCTTAGTGAATTTTTTATTTTTCGGCGACATTATGCTTGACCGGCACGTAAAAGAAGTGATGGATAAAAATGGGGGAGTTGATTATTTGTTAAAAAATTTAGCCGGCGAGGAAAAGCGGT
>PFAS01000059.1:702-8237 GCA_002778635.1 Candidatus Falkowbacteria bacterium CG10_big_fil_rev_8_21_14_0_10_43_11
ACCATGTTACGGACCAGGGAAAACAAGGATATATTGAAACCCGGGAAAATTTGGATAAACTTGATTTTAATTATTCCGGCTGTCCGGACAGGCAAGTGGGGGAATGCAATATTAGGATATTGGATATTAAAAATATCAAAATAGCCGTGCTTAGTTATTCCATGGTGTATGGAATTTTGGACGAAGAAAAAATGCTCGCGCAGATAACAGACGCGAAAACGCGGGCGGATTTGGTAATTGTAAATATGCATTGGGGCGTGGAATACGAACAGGCATCAAGAAAAAATCAGCAAACGCTCGCGCGTAAAATAATTGACGCGGGCGCGGATATGATAATCGGCGGGCATCCGCATGTAGTGCAGGAAATGGAAGTATACAAGAGCAAGCCGATTTTTTATTCTTTAGGCAATTTTATCTTTGACCAGTATTTTTCGCCGGAAACGCAGGAAGGACTCGGAGTTGGTTTATTAGTTGATAATGGTAAAACGGAGATAACGTTATTGCCGTTTAAGAGTAAAGCAAGTCAAGTGGAGTTAATGAATGGAGATGACAAACAAGAATTTTTAAATTGGTTGGCGGAGAGTTCAAAAGTTAGCAAAGAATATAGGGAGCAGATAGAACAGGGAAGTATAATTATAAATTAGTAATTATTAGTTATTAACCCCTTATTTTACCGAACCGACCCCTCCGTCCCGAGCGACTCGGGACGCCTCCCCTTATAAAGGGTAGGAATAATGCGGAGGAGCAACAATATCAAATCGGCATTTCGGCATTTATTCTCCCCCTTTAATTTCCCCCTTTCTAAGGGGGAATGCCGAAGGCAAAGGGGTTTGAGGGAGTTAGAGGGGGTCAAACTATATGCGCATCGCAATCATTTCCGACACCCACGACAACGTGCCGAACTTGGAAAAAGCATTGGCGTGGATGAAGGAAAATAAAATTGAACAATTGATTTTTTGCGGCGACCTATGCGCGCCGTCAATATTAAAAGAAGTTATCGCGCCGCAATTTAGCGGCCAAATTCACCTGGTTTTTGGCAATGCGGAAGATAGAGTTTTAACGCCCCATGTCGCGCAGTTTAAAAACGCGCGGCACTATGGCGACCAAGGGGAAATAGAAATTGACGGACACAGAGTTGCTTTTACGCATTTTCCGAGGGAAGCAAAAGAACTGGCGGAACGCGGCAAATACGATTTTGTTTTTTACGGCCATACGCATAAACCGTGGACGGAAAAAATTGGCAAAACGGAATTATTAAATCCCGGCACTTTGGCCGGCCTGTTTAATAAGGCGACCTTTGCGGTTTGGGATACGAAAACGGGGGAACTGGAGCTGAAAATTTTGGAGAAGATTTAAAACAAAAAAATAATGGCTTCCTTGCGGGAGGCCGTTTTTCATTTTGTTTAAACTTAAGCAATATACGCGTCCGGAAAATTAAGACAGTCTTCTGAGTAGTCGCTGATTTTATATTCAGCTGGGGGAAATATTATTAATCCCGCTTTGGCGATTTTGTCTAAAACCTTAACTCTCCACATCGTTTTTTTCTCCTTTTTAGGTGAAATGAACAAATTTTGATTTTATCTTAAACCAGTAAAGTTAAGTTGTCAAATAAAAAATTCCAATAAAAAATTCCAAGACTTGTCAGCTCGGAATTTTTTTATTTTTAACTTTCTACTTTTAACTTTTTACTTTTTTACGCTCTTTCCGCATACTCGCCCGTTTCCGTGTTGACTCTGATTTCATCGCCTTCGTTGACAAACATCGGGACCGGAATTTCCGCGCCGGTTTCAAGCGTCGCGAGTTTGGTAACGTTAGAAACAGTATTGCCTTTGACGCCCGGAGGAGCGGAAGTTACCTCTAAAGTTACTTTGGGCGGCAATTTGACCGACACCGGCTTGTCTTCAAAATACAAAATTTTTACGTCCGAGCCGTCTTTGATAAATTTAACCGCGTCGCCCAATTGTTCAAGGGGCAGGCTGAATTGTTCAAAATTCGCGTTATCCATAAAGTGCGCCTCATTTTGGTCTTTGTACAGGTAGTTCGCGGTTTTTTCTTCCGTGGCCGCTTCTTCCGCTTTGTCGTTTCCCTGAAAAGTTTTTTCCAAGACGTTGCCGGTGATTAAATTTTTTAGCTTGGTTTTTAAGACGGCGCCGCCCCGGCCCATTTTGTGGTGGTCCGAGCGGATGATAACATAGGGCTCGCTATTTATTTTAATCAATGTTCCTAATTTGAGTTCGGTAAGAGATAACATAATTTCACACAACACATAACATATAACACGTAATGCCTTGAGTTTTGCTAGGCGTTACGCGTTATAAGTTATGCGATTTTAACGCGGCAAGAACGGGATTAACGCCAGAATGCGCGCGCGTTTGACGGCAGTCGCGATTTTGCGCTGGTGCTTGGAGCAGACGCCGGTGCGTTTTTTTGGCAAAATCTTAGAGTAAGAATTTAAAAAGCGGCGCAAAAGTTGCGGATCTTTATAATCAACTTCTTTTAAGTTGTTAACGCAAAAATGGCATTGTTTGTCTTTTTTAAGCTGTTGCTGTTTCATAGTTCAAGTACTAAGTTGTTTTAGTTTAGAAGGGTATGTTTTCCACTTTTATTTCCTCTTCGGTATCCGCTTCTGATGGGGCGGAAAAATTATCTGGAGCGGCAAAATTTGAAGGGACTTCCTGGTCAATCGTTGGAATTTCTTCCACCGGCGCGCTGGGCATTATCGGCGCGGACATCGGCCGCGCTGGCGCCGGCTGGTTATAACCGGAACCCGCTCCCGTTGGCGAGCCAAGCATAATCATGTTATCCGCGATTATTTCCGTGCGGTTGCGTTTAACGCCGTCTTGTCCGACCCAATCGCGGGTCTGCAAGCGGCCTTCAATGTAAATTTGCTTGCCTTTTTTTAAATAGGTGCCGCAAATTTCCGCCAGTTTGCGCCAAGCGACAATATTATGAAACTCCGGCTTTTGCTGGCGCGCGCCGCTCGCGTCCGTCCAAGAGTAATTAGTCGCGACGGAAAAAGAAGCGACTGTCTGGCCCGAAGCCGTGGTGCGCACTTCCGGGTCGCGCGTCAGGTTGCCGATAAGCATTGCTCGGTTGAGGTTCATATGTTTTGTTTTATAACGGGGTTAAGTCCCGTTTGTTTAAAATATAATGCAAATTTAGGCATTTTGATTGTTATAATAAACTTTCGGTGTCGTCCAAAATTTTATTTAATTTTTCATCCAGTTCTTCCATGCTTACTTTTTTTTCTTCTTTCTCTTTGATTTTAACCGGCGCCTGATGAGGAGCCGTCCGCTCTTCCATTTCTTTCGCTTCTTCTTCCGCCATTTTTTGCGCCACGCGTTTTTCATTCGCGATTTCTTCCGCCGACTTAATCCGTTTTTGGGCGATTAAATGGCGGATGACATCTTCGTTTAAGCGCAAATAGTTTTCCAGTTTAGCGATGTTTTTTTTGGGAAAATCAAATTCCACCAAAATATAATAAGCGTGGAAGAATTGTTGAATTTGATAAGCCAACTTTTTTTTGCCCCAGTTTTCTTCGGTGATGATTACGCCGCCGTTGTCTTTTATTAATTTTACCACGGCGCCGGTAATCGGTTCAAGCTCGTTTTCCGCGAATTTGTTGGAAATCAAATAAACGAGCTCATAGCGCTGGATGCGTTCATCCCGTAAATTACTTTGTTCTTCGTTAGTTGTTTCTTTTTTAGGCATAAAAATGGAAAACCCACCAGGCGTTCTCATATTTGGTGGGATATGTTAGCAACGCCTTAATCACTGCCGATGGAGTGATTTATACCGTCCCGAAAACTCGGGATTGCGGATGGGAAAGAGTTTTTATATTAATTTGTAGTTTGATTTTAACATAGCCCATAAAACATTGCAAGCCTTCGCGTAAAGCTACGGCTTGCAAGCAAAAGATGGCGATTTGCCAATTAATGGTATATGCTATAATAACTTATATGCGATACTTCTTTATTTTAGGCAATAATCCAACGCTTTCGTTTGCGGAAATCGTTTCGGTTTTTAAAATAAAGCCGGAGCAGGTTTTGGCGTTGACGGAAAAAACATTAATTATAGAGTTAGCGCAGGAAATAGACGCGCAGCAGATTATCAGAAAGTTAGGCGGTACCATTAAGATTGGCGTTATTAATTTTCAATTTTCAATCCCGAGAACTCGGGACAATTTTCAAACAATTTTCAATGACTTAATGTTCAAACTGATAAATACAAATAATGTTGTGGGTAAATTTAATTTCGGCATATCATATTACGGTGCGGGAAAATTTAAGCAGGAAAAAAATTTGGCGATGGAGATAAAAAAGGCGTTGAAAGAAAAAGGAATCAGCTCGCGCTGGGTGACGAGCCGTGAAAAAGTTTTGTCGTCGGTCGTGGTTGAACAAAATAAATTAGTCAGCGACAGGGGAGTTGAAGTCGTTATTATTAGCGACGGCACAAAATGCTGGATTGGCAAAACTTTAGCGGTTCAGCCGTTCAAAGAATTGTCCGCGCGCGACTACGGCCGGCCTGGGCGCGACGATTATTCTGGGATGCTGCCGCCTAAACTCGCGCAAATATTGATAAATTTATCTGGCGCTGAATTTGGCAATGTTTTGTTGGATCCATTTTGCGGCTCAGGAACAATACTTACCGAAGCGGCGTTGATGGGTTTTCAGAATTTAATTGGTTGTGATATTAGTGAGAAAGCGGTGGAAGACAGCAGACAGAATTTCAAATTTCTAATGTCAAATGTCAAATCAATGCCCAATGACATAATGTTAAATATCAAACTGTTTGTTTGCGACGTGAAGAAGTTATCACGAAAAATAAAGCCAAATTTTATTGAAGCAATCGTGACTGAACCATACCTTGGTCCATCCCGAATGGAGCGTAATGAGAAAAATATCAGGGCAGTGGCGCGCCAACTGGAAGAATTGTATCATCAGGCGATTGGAGAATTTGCCAAAGTAATAAAACCGGGCGGCAGAGCAGTAATGGTTTGGCCGGCGTTTAAACTTGACAAATTTGCAATTTTTTTAGATAGTAGTAGGATTTTAGCTAACAGCTCTTTTAAAATAATAAACCCGCTTTTGGGTTTTAATAATAAAATATTGCGATTAACTAACAGAAATACGCTGATTTACAGGCGCGAAGGACAGAAAATTGAAAGGGAAATTGTGATTTTAGAAAAATAAGGAAGGAGCAAAACGATGAATAAGGTAATGCGAAATCAAAAAGAAAAGCCGCCAAAAAAACAACGCGATAATGCTAATTTCACCTTAACACCCGCCCAGCAGAATAAAGTAATTAGGGAGTGGATTTGGTGGGCTCCAACTTTGCCCTTGGCAATATTAAAGCGGGTCAAAGTTTTATCCGTAATGTTGTTGAAAAAAACAAGGCATTCAATTTATTGTTTTTTCACTGAATAAGCAAGAAACAAAAAAAGAAAGGATATTTAAAATCATGGACAAGCCGAAAAGAGTCGTCGTCGCGTATTTTTTGGATAGTGCCGTGTCCGTTTGGAACAGATACTTCCGTGGATCCTTGGAAAAAAAGAAATTGATTTAATTGTTATTATTCCTTCAGAGCCGCATAAAGAGGCTTTGAAAGAACTCCGGGAAAATGTGGAACGCGAGCGTGCGGCCGGCCGCGATGTGTTTTGCATCGTTGACATAGGAATATGTGAGTTAACGCCAGCGGCTAACAAAACCGCGGCAGAGATTTTTGATAGAAACATTCCGGTTGCTCGATATTCTTTAGATCTTCGTCGGCACGATCCTTTAAGAATATCGAAATTGGCGTAATTTTACAGTCAGCCTGAACTCAAGCGAAATTGGGCGTTTGAATTTACAATGGACGATACGCCAATAGATATCGCTGAAGCCATTTTTGACTGGTATGAAAAACAAGCGGTATCCGCTTAATAAAAATTGCCAATAAAATTGTACTAAAGTCTAGACTAACACTCTAGACTTTTATTTTTTAAAAAATAAAAAACCGGAACAATTTTTGCTCCGGCAGAGTATAACCTATGAAAGCGCTTATTAAGCAACTTGACAAGGTGTTTGACAAAATATTCAGCGAGCAACCCTGAATGACTGTTCATAATTATCTCTCGGATCATGTTCTAGAAAATCAAAATATTTTCGCACTTGTTCGTTTGTTGCCGGATGCCCTTGATCAGCGATTTCTGACATTAAATCAAGCAGTTCATGGGGCATAATTAGGCGCCATTGTTTTTTTAATGCCTCATTGGTTTTAAGATTTTGCGCTAACTCAGTGAGATTTTGCGTTAAGTCAATATCTGATGGTTGGCGACACATTTTATATTCTCCTTTGAATGATCGATTTAAGGTAATTATAAGTTTAAAAAACAAGTTAGTCAATTTTTGCTTTTTTAGGGTAATTTAGATATGATTAAAACATGATAAAATATGAAAGAGAAACCGGCTTATGTATAAAAGCCTTTTATAATGTGTACAATATTTTAGGATACGGATTTTTAGAAAAAGTATATGAGCATTCAATGCTCATTGAGTTAAAAAAATTTAGCTTATATTGCTTAGCGCAAGTGCCGATAAAAGTACATTACGACGGACATTTAGTAGGGGATTACTTTGCTGATATTATCGTTAACAATTTGGTAATTATTGAGTTGAAGGCGATGGAAAGTTTATGTCCAGAACACGAAGCGCAATTATTAAACTATTTAAAGGCGACTGACATTGAGGTGGGGCTGTTATTCAATTTTGGCAAAACGCCTCAATTTAAAAGAAAGATGTTTGATAACGAATTAAAAAATAATAGGACACGGATGGAACGGATATAACAGATCAAAACGGATCAGTAAAAATATATCCGCGCTAATCAGTCTAATCCGTTAAATCCGTGTGCTATTTATTATGACAGCAGAAAATAACAATCGAATAATCACCCCTGTTGAATCCAACGGCGATTTAGTTTTGGACCAAACTTTGCGGCCGCGCACGCTTGCCGAATATATCGGGCAGGATAATATTAAAGATAACCTGCAAATTTTTATGCAGGCGGCAAAAGGCCGGAAAGAGCCGATTGAACATGTGCTTTTGTACGGCGCGCCGGGCTTGGGTAAAACCACGCTCGCGCATGTTATCGCCAACGAAATGGGCGTCAATTGCCGCGTTACTAGCGGCCCGGCCGTAGAAAAAGCCGGTGATCTGGCGGCGATTTTAACCAACATGGGCGAGGGCGATATTTTATTTATTGACGAAATTCACCGGCTGAATAAAACCATTGAAGAAATTTTGTATCCGGCCATGGAAGATTACGCTTTAGACATCATTATCGGCAAAGGCCCGAGCGCGCGCACTTTGCGCATTGATTTGCCGCGCATTACGATTATCGGCGCGACCACCAAAATCAGCTTGCTCTCCGGCCCTTTGCGCGACCGTTTTGGCTCAACTTATCGTTTGGATTTTTATCAGCCGGAAGACATTGTCAAAATAATCCGGCGCAGCGCGGGAATTTTAAATATTCAACTGGAAGAAAGCGCTTGCGGG
>PFAS01000059.1:8269-10025 GCA_002778635.1 Candidatus Falkowbacteria bacterium CG10_big_fil_rev_8_21_14_0_10_43_11
CCCGCCGCACTCCGCGCGTCGCGAACCGGCTCCTAAAACGCGTGCGCGATTACGCGGAAGTAAAAGCGGACGGCCGCGTTACCGCGGACATCAGCCTGCGGGCTCTGCAAATGCTCGCCGTTGACGAATTGGGTTTGGATTATGTTGACCGCAAAATTCTGCAGGCGATTATGGAAAAATTTAACGGCGGGCCGGTGGGCGTCAACAGCATTGCGGCCGCAACCGGCGAGGAAATGGCGACGATTGAAGACGTCTATGAGCCGTATCTTTTACAAATTGGTTTTATTGAACGCACGCCGCGGGGAAGGATGGTGACGGATCTGGCGCGCAAACATTTAGGAATAAGCACAAATAATCGCCTGTTGTAAACGAATGGCCGCAAATTGCCACAAATCACGAATAAGAGTAGTATAAAAATAAAGATGTTCTTTAAAATAATGAATAATGAAAGTGAGGTAATTATCATGCAAGGAGCTTTAGTGGTAGAAATGATTCAGATTGTAATATTTCTTATTGGGGCGGGGACATTAATATACTTAACACGCCCAAGAGGGTTGTTGTCAGGATTGTCTTTTCCCTTTCATCTTTGCGATGCTAGTAATACCAAACTGGAAAGAAAATTTTTACTAAAAGATTTACGGCAAGCAAAAAAAAGCTTTGAGTTTGTTGTCGGTTGCGGGTTTTTTGAATTTTGGAACGATTCTAAAATTATAAAAAGTTTCCAGCGGGCTGTTAATAGAGGAGTGAGGATCACCCTTGCTATTGAAGAATGTAATTTGCAGCGTTTACAATCTACGGCGTTACAAACGTTATTACCTAGTGATAGCGTACAGCTATATACCACAAAAAAAAGATTACCAGAAACATATCGATTAGTTGATGGTGTCTACGCTCATACCTTTAATTTTACGCAAAATAAATTTTTTCGTATGCTAAGTACAGAAGAAGAAATTACCAAAAGACAAAAGATGTTGATTAATAGTTGTTTAGAAAACTGTGTTATAAATTAACAGGAAAGAGATGAGAAAATGTCTAAACTCGGTGCAGAATTATTAAGCAGTAGCCAGCTTTTAGCGAAGATTATTGCTAGCGAAAATTTGCAAAGGGCAATCGCGGCTGAAGCAAATTTGTCCATAGATGAGATTATGAGACGTTTAATTGACAGCAACGGGACGTATACGACAGAATTTTCGCCTCGATTTCCAAAGAGATTATTGGAAAAATTTTTTCCTAATGATAAGAGGGAGTTTATGAGAACTTGGAATGACAGGAGGATTGCAGAAAAGCAAGCGAAACTAATTAAAAAATATCTTACTCTTTCTTCCCCAGTTACAGAAAGCGCTTTTAACAATTAAATTGATAAGCTAAGTCGCGAGTTAAAAAAAGAAAGGGGGTGAAATTATGGAAACCAATGCTAAACCCATTGAGAGTGATCATCCTTGCGAGTCAAGTAATCCTCAAAAAAATCCATCCAGGGATTATAGACCTACTCCACAAGAGAAAAAGCTACTTCATAATCTATCTGAGTGGGAGATAAAGGGAGAAGAATCTCTTAATGATTGCATAGCTGGAGAGCCAGTGCCCCGTTGGTAAAAAGTAATGGCAGTAAAATATTGTTCCTTAAATCATGCGAGCGGATGCAATCAAGCGTCCGTTTTTTATTGTTTTAAGCACACACTTTTGGCGGTTTTAGTTATTTAATAAAACCTCGTTCGGTGTCAATCCGTCTAAGGCAATATGTTCTAAGTTATTGTAA
>PFAS01000033.1:0-4087 GCA_002778635.1 Candidatus Falkowbacteria bacterium CG10_big_fil_rev_8_21_14_0_10_43_11
GAGGCAAAAAATAATAGGTGTTTAACGGGGGATGTGCCTCAATCAGCCTGCATTAATAAAGATATAATAAAATTTTTCTGGTCTTCGTGGCCAACTTTAAAAAATCAAGTAAGCTCGTCTTTTGATACTAATTTTAACGCGGCCGGAATTTATTTTATCAGTTTGGGAGTTAATTATAACAATACTAATTATAATTTTAACAGCCAAAGCCAGAACAAGGGGCCGTTAAAAATAGTAATCAATCCGCCAAAACTAACCGAGTTCTCTCACCAACTCATTTCCAAAGAAGATGTCGCTGTTATTAATGGAAAAAGAGTAGCGGAAAACGAAATGATATTTTTTGACTGGAAGCTGGATAGCGCAGGCAGAGTGCCGGTTGAGCGTTTTGAAGTTTGGCGCGCGCTTGTCGGTGGCGCTTCTGATGAGATAAAATGGGAACAAATTAAGCAAGCAGACAAAATCACTCCGGTCTTTGCCATTCCATCCGCCGATAGCATTGATGAACTTGATCCGCCCGCGTCCGGCACATATAACTACGGCCTGCACCTTGTTTTGGCCGACGGCAGTTATTTGACCGAAGGAGACGCAGGGCAAAATTTAATTCCGATCACTTTCAATAGGCAAATTACTCCGCCTTCCACACCTCCACCAGCTCAATATAACGGCCCGATAGTCAACAGCATTTTTAACCAAAAAACTAGCACGGGCCGGCCGGTTATAAGTTGGACAATAGATAATTCTGCAGATAATTCTGCTGAAGCAAAGGTAGCTAATTTTGAGCTATGGCGGCAGAAAAGCGGAGAATCAACGCATGCAGTAATTTTAGAGAGTATTCCCATTGGCACTCTAAAAAACAATAACTCCGGCATTTATCTTTTTGTCGCGGATGCCGGAGAAATAAAAGCCGGCGGGTATTATTATATTATTCATGCCGTGCCGAAAACCGGCATCACAACCAACCGAAGCCCCAGTTTTGATGATTTGAAGCAGTTAGGAATATCTACCGGACTCATAACAATAAGTCAAGACATTAAGCCGTTGCCGGGACCGCCGAAGATGCCGGGGTTGCCGAGGATAAGCAAATTAGCGGCTGTGGCGGCAGACCAAAATTTTAATATCCGTTGGGGGGTTGAAACTAACGAAATTGATTTTGTCAGTAAATTTGAAATTTGGCGCGCGCCGTGCAAATCAAGTGACGACAGTACTATTGACAAAAATACATGGGTTAAAATAAACACGATAAACAATGACCATACGGAGACAAATAATGATGATTTTGAATATTACGATTCGCGAGAAAACGGAGGTTATTGCTATGGCATGCATGTGTATTCAACATACGACGACGCATTATATACCACGGAAGAAGACAATAATATCCCATTAGCGTATGTTTTTTCGGACGACACTGCGCCGACTATTTCAAAGTTCCTCGTTAATGATAAAGAAGGCGGTCTTGATGGCCCGGATATTGTTGTCGCTCCGGGCAAGTCAGTAAAAATTTCCTGGAAAGCAACTGACGGCGGCTGGGGATCAGGAATCGCCAGAGTTGAAATTTGGTGCCACAATGGAATAATATGGGACAAATGTAGTGAAGATATTACCGCAGTCAAATTAGCTAGCGGGACATTAACTGACGGGAGCTATAATTTTACTATTCCATTTGAAACCGAAATGATTCTTGATTTGGGAATTCATGTAGTTAAGGATAATGGTAAGTGGGTATCTGAGCAAGGCGGTGGATTATCTTCAGTTAAAATAAAAATAGAAAAAGAATGCGTAGCAACAAAAACCTGCGCTGATTTTGATTTAACGAGATTTTGTGGCAGTAAAAGTTTAGATAACGGCTGCAGCGTAAATATGCCTTGTACTGGTACCTTAAGATGTCCGAATGGCTGCGCCGCTGATAATACATGCACAGCAGCTGCGCCGACGCCGGACAAGCCGCCGACTATTTCGAAATTTAACATTGATCCTGTTTCTTTTGTTGAGAAGGAATCAGCTAATATTTCTTGGGAGGTAGAAGACCATAGCGGCTTGGGCGGCTTGGGAATTGACAGAGTTGAAATTTGGATTAAGCGTACCGAGGAAAGTTGGGGCGTAGAACCAACCATTATCAACGAGAACATGACTATTAAGAATTATAATTATATAATGCCAGACGCCGGGACTTTTGATTTTGGAATCCATGTAGTTGATAAAAAGGGAAATATGACGAAGGAAAGCGCTACAATAAAGGTGACAGTAACATCAAACGCAGATTCTTCCGGTTCTTGCGGCGGCGTTGCCACGGCGCGGGACATTGAAGGCAATATTTACAGTACCGTGGCTATCGGCGCCCAGTGCTGGATGAAGTCCAATCTGCGCACGACCAAATATCCGGACGGCACACCAATTACCAAAGGAGGCTGTTCAACCGACGCTTGCAGTTGGGGGCCTGATTCAGGTTATTATTCCTGTCCGCCGGATACCTCATGGGATTATTTCCTTAAGCGCGAAAATTGCGCTAATGCCGCGACAGCCGGCATGATGTATCAGTGGTCCGCCGCGACGCATAATTCTACCGTTGAGGGCGCGCAAGGAATATGCCCGTCCGGCTGGCATGTCCCTTCAGACGCCGAGTGGACGACTTTAACAACTTATTTGGGCGGAGCAAGCATCGCCGGCAATAAGTTAAAACACACTATCGGCTGGAGCACTCCTAATATTGGAACTAATTCTTCCGGCTTTACCGCTCTGCCAGCCAGCATGCTGAATTCGTTAAATTATTATTATTACGCTTACTTTTGGTCATCCGGGACTAATGCTTATGTTCGTGGGTTGAGCGCTGTAGAAGCCAAAGTCAGCAGACGCGATTATACGAATTGGAAGGGGAACGGCATTTCCGTTCGCTGTCTCAAGGGCGCGGCCACGGACGAAGATAAGGGCACAGCAAACGGGAACAACGGCAACAATAATGATACAACAAAATTGCCGACAATCAGCAACGCCAATTTTAGCGTCGTCAGGGCACAAGGAACCGGAGAATATGTTTTTAGCATTGCCAGTTCGCCGTATCCTTACGAAAAGAAAAAGCCGATTGTTCTGTTGAAATGGGACATGGATAATAACGACCCGGCCGCGGGGTCTATTAAGAAATTTATGGTTAGCCGCGCGCCTAAAAATACTACGCAATGGGAACCGATAGGCGAAGACGGGAAAAATTCTTCGGGCTCATACTCGCGCTATGACAATACTTTGCCGGACGCGACAAAGAAATACCAATATAAAATTGACGCTTTTGCGAACGGTACAAGCGAGCCGCTGGTATCACAGGCAGTGACCGGTCCGCTGGATTCTGATGATGATTGGATTTCGGACGCGGATGAGAAATCATCGGGCACTAATCCAAACAAAGCCGATTCTGACGGCGATCTCTTGTCTGACTGGGAAGAAAACTATACTTTTGGGTATTTTAATACAATAGAGCAACGCCTCATTCACACTAATCCGAATAACGTGAATACGGATGGGGATAAATATTCCGATTATGATGAAATAACCCATTGCTATTCTCCTTTCAGTTATCCTCCTAGTAAATATCTTGACTATAATGTCGGTTGCGTAAAATAAAAATATGTACCAAAGCTTTTTTCTCTACGCTCCCAAAATTATTTTTGACCTGCTGTTTGACGCTTTATATTTTTTGCCCTGGTGGTACGGTCGCGGGTTGGTTAGGATGTTGAAAAATTCCTGGCGCTTCTTGCGGGCCAGGGAAGAAAAGCTAGCGATATTGATTTGGCTGAAAAATATCCACCGGCCGCTGTATGAACATTACGGTTGGCGGGGGATGATAAAAAGTGTTATAATGCGGATAGGGCAAATTATTTTGCGCGGCGCGATTTTTATGTTTTGGGCCGGAGTGATAACGGTGAAAGCAGTCGCTTATTTTATTTTGCCGGCGCTCGTAGTTTGGGAGATAATATACCAATTAGTATAAAGTATTTAGTATATGGTATTTAGTATTTTGTAAAAGCACAAGATTAAAATACCATTACTGAATACCATATACCATATACTAAATACTAACTTTATGTTTGACAACCAA
>PFAS01000033.1:4137-11590 GCA_002778635.1 Candidatus Falkowbacteria bacterium CG10_big_fil_rev_8_21_14_0_10_43_11
ATATACTAAATACTAACTTTATGTTTGACAACCAACTCCCCCAACCAAATAACCAATCCAGCGCCAGTATTGCTCCTTCGCCGCGGCCCGAGCCCGAAGACATCTTTGCCGGCACTGACGCTGGCGCGGGAAAGCAAAGTAATTCCGCGAGCAAACCGCCGCAGTTTCAGCCAAAAGCGCCAGTTAGTCAGCCAGTTGCGAATATCTCCGCCGTTGGCGCGGTTAATATTCCCGCGGCTATTCCCGCCGCCGCTGAGCCGGCGATTAAACCAGACCGTAAATACGTTATAATTTGTCTGGCGGCAATAGTTGTTTTAGCGTTTGTTTTGATAGGGATGATCGCGTTGGCTTATTACAAATCAAAGAGCGCGGCCACTAGCGACAATTTGCCGGCAACGATAAAGACGGATCAGCCGGCGGCTAAAGAAGAAATTCCGGCGGCGGTTGATGAGCCGAAGGCGGAAAATTTGCTTCCTAATCAAGCCGAACAAGTTGAACAACCGGTTGAACAACCGGCAAGCGGACAAGTTATCTTAGACGAAATTACCGATACGGACGGCGACGGCTTGATGGACGGAGAGGAAAAACGAGCAGGGACAAATCCCAATAATTCCGACAGCGACAACGACGGCTTGTTTGACCGCGAAGAAGTAAGAATTTATAAAACCGATCCGCTGAATCCGGACACGGACGGCGACGGCTACGGCGACGGCGCCGAAGTAAAAAACGGCTATAATCCCAAGGGAGCGGGGAAACTGTACGAACTGCCCAAATAATAAGTCATAAAGTTCATAAAGTCGAAAGTCCATAAAGTCTAATGACTTTATAGACTTTAAGGACTTTACAGACTTTTGACTATTTCCATGTTTAATTTTTTCAAAAAAAATAAACAACCAACGGTTGCGCTCGCGCCGGCAGAAATGTCGCTAGCTAACATTGAATTTCATACCATGCCGGAAAAATTCAAGAACGCGGGCGGAACGGGGACGGCCGCATCCAAAAAATTTGGTTTGGTTATTGTTGTTGGCGGCGGCTTGATTTTAATTGCCGGCGTTGTTTTGCTAAGCTGGTATGTCTATCAATCCGGCGGAAAAAAGCCAGTTAGCCAAATTGCGCCGGTAGAGCAAAGTGAAACGCCGGCCGTAACGCCGGAAGCGCCGCTTGAGTCTGCAGAGCAAACGGACACAAGCGCGGCCGAAGATTTAACGGAGAAAGATTGCGGCGGCGGCCTATTTAACGGCTCTGCCGCCGATTACGAAACGGACGCTTTTTTGGTATGCTTGGGCGAGCGGATAAATAACGGCTGTTTGCCGGCGGCCGGCAAAATAACCGATGAAATTTTTGGCGAAATAAAATTAAGCGTTTTAGGCCTGCGGCAGGATAAATGTTTGGCGCAAATTGATTACCCGGACGCTTATGCTATCGCGAGCGATAAGATGAAAATTTACGCGAATACTTACGCGCAATGTTTGTACGGTTTGGGTGATTTGTCAAGTTTAAATTATCAGCCCGGGCAATTAGCCGCTTATATTTACGAGCAGACAAGCGTTAATAATATCGGTCCGGACAACGGCAATTGTCTCGGCACGGCCGTTGATCGTTCGCGCGAACAGGCAAAATTCGCGGGCGAAGAAGAAACGGCGGCGCAGGCCGGCGTTGATGCCGACGGCGATTTATTGACGGATTTGGAAGAGACGGCCGTGTTTGCAACCAACATTAACAAAAGCGATACCGACGGCGACGGCTATAGCGACGGCGCGGAAGTGCTGAATTTGTATAATCCGGCGGGAGCGGGAAAGTTAGCGGACAGCGGCTTGATTGCGGAATATTTAAACGGCAAATACGGCTATGTGGTTTTTTATCCAAAATCTTTTCACCTGGAGGACCAATTGGGAGGCGATAACGTGTTTTTCTTTTCCGGCGTTGACGGTTCAATCCAGATTTTAACGCAGGATAATCCGGACAAAGAGGACATAAAATCATGGTACGCCCGGTTAGTCGGTACGCCCGCAGCCGACATCACCCAAACCGTTTCTGCTACTAAAAATAATTTAGAATATATTTACAGTCCGGACGGTTTGACCGCTTATGTAACTTTGTCCGGCGGCGGCGGAAAAATTTTCGTGTTGACTTACAGTCCGGAAGAAAGCGGCGCGATTCAATTTAAAACGGTTTTGCAAATTATGATAAATAGCTTTCAGTTGAAGTAATTCGTAGAGTATGCGATTAGAGATCAATAATGTCACCAAAGATAAAATAAACACTAAAATTTTAAAAAAAGGAGCGGTTGTTTTTAGCCGGAGGATGAAATTAAACAATAAGGCGGTTTCGGTTGCTTTTGTCAGCGGGCAAAGGATAAGGAGTTTGAATAAACGCTATCGGAAAATAAATAAAGTGACGGATATTTTGTCGTTTGCCGGGGAAGGAGAATTTTTGGGTGAGTTGATAATTTGCTATCCGCAAATCAGACGGCAGGCAAAACAAGCCGGCAACAAAATTAAAGATGAATTATTGTTTATTTTTATTCACGGACTTTTGCATTTAGTTAGTTATGACGATACGACAAAAAAGGGTTATAAAGAGATGATGGAATTGGGAAAAAAAATAAGTAAGAGTATAATTTGAGAAAGGTAGTTAATTAGTTACTTAGTTTGTGGGAAGTTGGTAACTAATTAACTAAGTAACTAATTAACTAAGTAACTAATCACCATGCGAGAAGATTTAATCATTGGTTTGGATGTCGGCTCAACTTACATCCGGCTCGTTGCCGGCCAACGCAAAAACGAAGAATTGCAAATTATCGGCGCGATTGAGTCCTTATCCGAAGGCATCAGCCGCGGCGCGATTAACAGCATAGAAGACGCCACGACTTCCATTTCCAAATGTTTGGAAAAAGCCGAACGGCTGATTGGTTTGCCGATCGTGAGTGCTTTAGTCGGCATTTCCGGTACGCACATTAAAGCGGAAAAAAGCCGCGGCGTGGTCGCGGTTTCCCGCAGCGACGGCGAAATAACGGAAGACGACGTGGAACGCGCGATTGAAGCGGCGCGCGCCTTGTCGGTGCCGCCTAATTACGAGATTTTGCACGTCATCCCGACTAAATACAGCGTTGACAACCAAACTGACATCAAGGATCCGGTCGGCATGATCGGCGTGCGGCTGGAGGTAGAAACTTTAATCATTCAAGGTTTATCCGCCCAAATTAAAAACTTTACCAAAGCCATTTACCGCACTGAATTAAATATTGAGGATTTGGTGCTGGCTTCGCTCGCGGCGTCGGAAGCGGTTTTAAACGGCAAACAAAAAGAATTGGGCGCGGTATTGATAAACATCGGTTCCAGCGTAACGAACGTCGCCGTTTTTGAGGAAGGGGAGCTGTTGCATGTGGCCGCTTTGCCTATCGGTTCAGAGCACATTACGGCCGATATCGCCATTGGTTTGCGCTGCCCGATAAATTTAGCCGAGCGCGTCAAAATTGAGCACGGCACGGTTTTGACTAAAGATTTAACCAAAAAAGACGAAATAGACATTTCTGATTTAGTAAAAGAAGAGGAACTGGGAGACGATCAGGAAATAATATCCAAAAAATACGTAGCGGAAATAATTGAAGCGCGAGCGGAAGAAATCATGGAAAAAGTGGATGAAGAATTAAAAAAAATAGATCGGAGCGGCATGTTGCCGGCGGGAGCGTTTTTAATCGGCGGCGGCGCCAAATTGCCCGGGATAGTGGAAGTCGCCAAAAAAAAATTGCGTCTTCCCGCGAGTTTGGGAGTCAACCGCAGCCTGGCGAGCACGATTGATAAAGTGAACGACCCCGCTTTTTTAGTCGCTTTGGGTTTGGTGATTTGGGGCGATCAAACGGCAAAAGGCGGCGGATCTTCTTGGAAAAAATTGGTCGGCGGAAAATTAATCAGCGGCGCTATCGGCAAAGTAGGCGGCTGGTTTAAGAAGTTGAAGCCATAAATTTTTAAATTGTTAACCCGTCAGCCTTCAAGCGCCTCCTTAAATATGACCCCTCTGTCCCGAGCAACTCGGGACACCTCCCCTTAGTAAGAGGAGGAATAATGCGGCATTTATTCCCCTATTATTCTCCCCCTTTAATTTCCCCCTTTCTAAGGGGGAACGCCGAAGGCAAAGGGGTTTGGGGGAGTTAGAGGGGGTCGGAGTGAGGAACGCCGAAGGCAAAGGGGTCTGGGGGTTAGGGGGAGGTAAGCAATGATTTTAACCTCTTGCCTAAAGTTTTATTTTGTCTTAAGATACAGGTAGTTTATATACAACTCATCCACTCACCAATAATCGTATGGCTCAAATTAAACCGGATATAGAGACTTTTGCTAAAATTAAAGTAATTGGCGGCGGCGGCGGCGGCGGTTCGGCCGTAAATCGGATGATTGAATCAGGCATTCGCGACGTGGAGTTTATCGCCGTTAATACCGACATGCAGGCGTTACAACACAACAAAGCTTCAAATAAAATCCATATCGGTCGGACTATTACCAAGGGCTTGGGCGCGGGCATGGATCCGGAACTGGGCAAATTAGCGGCGGAAGAATCGCAAAACGAATTGCGCGACGCGCTCAAAGGCGCGGATATGGTTTTTGTCACCTGCGGCTTGGGCGGGGGCACCGGCAGCGGTTCGTCTCCGGTCATCGCCGAACTCGCGCGCGACTGCGGCGCTTTGACTATCGCCATTGTCACTAAGCCGTTTTCTTTTGAAGGCGCTCAGCGCCGTAATATCGCGGAGCGCGCGCTCGCGGAATTAACGGATAAAGTTGACGCGGTGATTACCATCCCTAACGATAAACTGTTGCAAGTGATTGACAAAAAAACTTCATTACTGGACGCTTTCCGCATTGCCGATGAAATTTTGCGCCAAGGCGTGCAGGGAATCGCGGAAGTAATTACCGTTCCCGGCCTGATCAATGTTGATTTTGCCGATGTCAAAAGCATCATGAGCAACGCCGGGTCGGCTTTAATGGGGATTGGGCAGGCAAGCGGCGAAAATAAGGCGATTGAAGCGGCAAAAATGGCTATCAACAGCCCCCTGTTGGAAATGTCCATTGAAGGCGCGCGGGGAGTATTATTTACCATCGTCGGCGGCAAGGAACTTTCCATGTACGAAGTGAACGAAGCGGCCAAAGTCATTACCTCCTCAACCGACGAAGACGCGCGCATTATTTTTGGCGCGGTGATTGACGAGCGGCTGAAAGACGAAATTAAAATTACCGTTATCGCCACCGGATTTGAACCGGTAAGCAAAAGCAGTTCGTCTCGTGAACTGTCAAAAGAGCACAACCCTTATTCCCCAAGCAGTTTTTTAAAAGCCAACGCCGAAGAAAAAATAGAAGACCGAAAAAAAAGCAAGATTTCCCCATTAAAAGCGGCTCAGGCCGAGCCGGCGAGGAATAAAGAGGGAAACGAGGAAGAAGAGGACGACGAATTGGGCATCCCGGCGTTTATTCGGAAGAAGATGATGTAAGTTTAAGTAGCTTTATACGGATTTAAATCACTAGCGAACCTTTAATGTGAATTCTTCTTACGGATTTAATTGCCCGTGCAACTATACGAATGTCCCGAATTCTATAAAAAACAAAGTTACGGCTTAGGCGGCCGTAATTTTTTTTATTTTTCCACATATCCACAGGCGAAAATAAAATTATTTTTTAAAAATTATTGTGTATAAGCGCGCCTTTGCTACCATTAGCTAAATACCAATATATTGACTGTCAATAGTATGGTGGTATACTATATATAGTATATAAGTCGAAAGTCCGTAAAGTCCATAAAGTCAAAAGCAGAACAATAATTTCGGGCAAAAAAATGTTAATTTATGACTTTATAGACTTTTGACTTTATAGACTTTAAGACTAATTTATGCGTTGTCCGGCCTGTAACGTAAGCGATACCAAAGTTTTAGACTCTCGGGTAGCGAGCGACGGCTTTTCCATCCGCCGCCGGCGGGAGTGCCTAAAATGCGGCTTTCGTTTTTCTACTTATGAGGAGGTGGAAATACTTGATTTAACCATTGTGAAACGCGACGGGCGCAAAGAATCTTACAGCCGCGACAAATTAGTGAGTGGGCTGAAAAAAGCTTTGGAAAAGAGGTCGATTACCGACGAAGATTTTAAAAAATTAGTCAGCCGCGTTGAGCGGGACTTGCAATTATTGCGCAAAAGCGAAATAACCAGCCAGCAAGTGGGGCAGGCGGTGATGAAAGAACTGCGCAAAACCGACCAAGTGGCTTACATCCGCTACGCTTCCGTTTACGAATCTTTTAAAGACGCCCAGACTTTTCACCGGGAATTGAATAAATTATTACGGGAGAATAGGGCAAAAATAATAAAGGTTAAAAAAAGAAATTAGATTTTTTAGGGTAATTTAATTATTTAACTTTCTCCCCATGCAAGTTAAATCTCAAATCTCTCAAATCTTAAAACGCTCCGGCGAAATCGCGCCTTTTGACAAAGATAAGATTCTTAAGGCGATTGCTAAAGCCGCTCAAGCGGTTGAGGAATATGACGAAAGTTTAGCCAATAAAATGGCGGATGAGGCGGTGGAATTGGTAAATAAAAAATTTCACGAGCGCTCCATCCCGGCGGTGGAAGAAATCCAGGATACCGTGGAAGAGGTGTTAATTCGCAGCCGGCAGATTAAAACCGCCAAAGCTTATATTTTGTACCGCGACCAGCACGCCCGCCTGCGCGAAATAAATGAAATGGTGAATTCCAGTGAACTGATGGAAAATTATATTAAACAGGTTGACTGGCGGGTAAAGGAAAATTCCAACATGAGTTATTCCTTGCAAGGGCTGAATAACCATATCGCCTCCAACATTTCTTCCCGCTATTGGCTGAATAAAGTTTACAGCGCGCCCATTCGGGAAGCTTACAAAAACGGCGACATGCATATCCACGACCTGCAACTCTTATCCGCTTATTGCGCCGGCTGGGAATTAAAGGATTTGTTAATCTCCGGTTTTGGCGGCGTATCGGGCAAAGTTGAATCCCGCCCGCCGAAACATTTCCGCACGGCTTTGGGCCAAATCGTTAATTTTTTTTACACTCTACAGGGAGAAGTGGCCGGCGCCGAAGCTTTTGCCAATTTTGACACCTATCTCGCGCCTTTCATCCGCTACGATAATTTGAATTATCAGGAAGTAAAACAGGGGTTGCAAGAATTTTTATTTAATATGAACGTGCCGACGCGGGTCGGTTTCCAAACCCCATTTACCAATTTAACATTGGATTTGTCGCCCTCGGAAACTATCGGCAACGAATCGGTAATTATCGGCGGAAAAGTAATGCCGGAAAAATACAAAGATTTTCAAGCGGAAATGGACATGATTAACATCGCGTTCGCGGAAGTGATGATGGAAGGCGACGCCAAAGGACGGGTATTCACTTTTCCCATCCCAACTTACAACATTACGCGCGATTTTAATTGGGAATCGCCG
>PFAS01000019.1 GCA_002778635.1 Candidatus Falkowbacteria bacterium CG10_big_fil_rev_8_21_14_0_10_43_11
GCTTGCGAAAATCGAAAATTTTCAATGTCGGCGGTAGCGTCAATTATTAAATCTTTTATTTTGCCCAAAATCCACTGGTCAGCTAAAGTTAAAACTTTTGTATTTAATTTCCCTCGCCCCGCGGGAGAGGGATTAAGGGTGAGGGCGTATCGCGCTATGTTCCACAGCTTATTCGCAAAATTCCTGAAATCCGCAATCTTTTGCTCACTCATGCGCGTATCGTTGCCCGGGGTATTGCCGACGATTAAGGACATACGCACCGCATCAGTGCCGTATTTTTGTATCATTTCCAGCGGGTCAATGCCATTGCCTTTGGATTTGGACATTTTTTTTCCTTGCGCGTCTAAAACCATTCCGTGCAGATAAACATTCTTAAAGGGAATTTCATTCAGCGCAAAAAGCGACATCATTATCATGCGCGATACCCAGAGCGTAATAATTTCGTAGCCGGTTTCCAAAAACTGCGTGGGATGATAATTCTTTAAATCATTTGTTTTTTCGGGATAACCTAAAGTAGAAAACGTCCACATGCCGGACGAAAACCAAGTGTCTAATACGTCCGAATCCTGTTGCCAATTTTCTCCAGCCGGTTTATCCGCTCCAACATAAACCAATTCTTTCAATTCATACTTCCAACCCGGCTGCCATGCTTTATTCTTCCGCCAGTCTTCATCTATCGCCCGCTCCCAAGTTTTATTGTTTAATAATACTTCCATCGATAACTGTGGAATTCTGTGAGTTATAACGGCTATTTTTTTGCCAGCATATTTTTCCACTATATCGCTTAAAAACTTTAACACTCTTTGCTCTACATCTTTAAAAGACTCTCCTCCGGCAAAAGAATCATTAATGTGTTCCATATCTTTAATAATAATTTTTTTGTCGGGCTTATATTCTGCGCCAAAATCAACTTCTCTTAAACGCTTGTCCTGAATGATTTCTATATTTCTGCCTTTAAATATTATCTCGGCCGTCTGTGTCGCCCGCTTTAAATCAGAGGTAACAATTAAATCAAAATTTTGATCGGCAATCAGTTTGCCTTGATTTTCCGACTGTTCTATCCCTAGTTGTGTTAATTCCGGATCTTCGCTGTTTGCAAATTTCCCAGTCTCATTTTCTATAGTAGCTCCATGAGCAAAATAAACTATTTCCACTCCTCCCCTTCTTACTTCTGACTTCTTACTTTTAACTTGGTAATAAGCCGGGATCTGATGTCCAAACCAAATCTGCCGCGAGATACACCAGTCGTGCAAATTTTCCATCCAGTCTAAATAGCGTTTAGTGAATCGTTCGGGCGTAAATTTAATCTTGCCCGCTTTAACCACCTCAATCGCTTTTTCTTTCAAAGATTTTCCGCCTAATTTTTTTATTTTTTTATCCACGCTGACAAACCATTGTTTTGACGGCAAGGGCTCAATGCCCGTGCCGCAGCGATAGCAGACTGACAAGTTATTTTTTATATTTTCCTCTTTGATTAATAACTCATCAGCTATTAAATTTTTAATAACTTGCTCACGCGCCTCCATTACGGTCAATCCGGAAAATTTGCCGGCATCAGCCATCTTGCCCTCTTCGTTGATAATTTTTTTAATTTCCAGTTTATTTTTCTGCGCCATTTCATAGTCAACCATGCTGTGCGCCGGCGTTACGCCCAAAGCGCCGGTGCCGAAATTTTGATCCACGTTTTTATCGGCAACAACTTTTAATTTCAGCGGCACGCCGCAAAAATCAACTTCAAAAATTTTGCCGATATATCTTTTGTATCGCCCGTCGTTCGGATTAACCGCGACCGCCGTATCGCCGAGTTTTGTCTCCGGCCGCGTGGTGGCAATCGCGAACGGAAAATCTTTGCCGTATTTAAAAGTATAAAACTTAGCGTCCTGTTCTTTGTATTCCACTTCGTCGTCCGCGAGCGTTGACTGGCAGCGCGGGCACCAGTTGACGATGCGGCTACCCCGGTAAATCACGCCCTCATTATACATATCAATAAACATCCGCTTAACCGCCGCCTGCCGCGCTTCGTCTAGAGTAAACGCTTCGCGCGACCAGTCCAAAGACGCGCCGGTTTTTTTTAACTGGTTGATAATCGTCGCCTGCGTCGTTTTTACAAATTTCCAAACTTCCGCTAAAAATTTTTCCCGGCCCAAATCATGGCGGGTCTTATGTTCTTCTTTCCATAATTTTTTTTCTACTACGTTCTGCGTCGCAATGGCCGCGTGGTCGGTGCCCGGAATCCAGAGAGCGCGTTTGCCATTCATCCGGTTGTAGCGCGTTAAAATATCAGTAATCGCGACCATTACCATGTGCCCCAGATGCAATTTGTCGGTAATATTAGGCGGCGGCAAAACAACCGCAAAAGTATCCGCGTTCTTTTTACAGATTTTTTTACTGACGCAAACATCCGGATTAAAAAAACCGGACTGTTCCCATTTTTTATAAATTGCGTCTTCGTACGCCTCGGGCGTATACGCTTTGGGTAAACTTTTATCCATATACTTAAAACTATCAAATTTCAACGTAGTTGGCAAGAATTATAGAAATACCGCGTTGCAAAAAAATCAAAAGTATATGATAATAAATATAAATATTACAAAAGACTATTTACTGTATGGAAAAAATTAACCTTACAAACTCTTATCCTATAAAAGAGGAGGTAAAGCAAAAAAACTTTCCTTCAGAAAAGGAGGCGGAAAAGTATTTGAAAGTTATAAATGAACATGCTAATGAAAAATCGTTTTTCATTACAGATGCGCTTGACAAAAATCTTCTACCTAGTGTAGAAAATATAAACAAAGATAAAAAAAATATACGCATCCTTGAAATCGGACCAGGCGGAGGATCTACTTTAGAAATCTTGAGAGATTACGCGAAACAGCATACAAGTGCTGAAATTGAAATCGACGCCGTTGAATTTATTAACAAAAAAGAGCGTCACTCAGAATTGGGGGGAAGACATCTAAAAGCTCTAAAACAAAACGCTATTATATCCATAGGACGCGCGCAAGAACTTCCTTTTAACGATAATTCTTTTTCGGCAATTAACGTATCTTCAATTTTTCATGAAGTAAGTTCTTATGAGGGTGGGCGCAAAAGCATAAACCAAGCCTTGCAAGAAATTTTTCGAGTCCTCGCGCCCGAAGGAGCGGTAGGCTACCGTGACGTGGCTGCTCCTTCAAAAAACCTTAATACAACACACGAAACAAAATACGTACGACCGGCCTGGCGTAGTTTTATAAAAGAGGCCGCGCCTTATCTTATAGAAAATTCCCCGAATTTTTACACCAATAGATTGCGGGGTGTAAAAATATGGCAGAAGGGGAAAGAAATATCCCTACAAGATATTAATAGTGACGAAGAGTTGATTGTGCAGGCCCCGATAGGATTTATATGTGAAATACAACGCCACTATATAACAGCGCGTGACCATTTATTGCGGCATGGCGATTTAGGAATGCATATTACCAAAACACAGTGGGTAGACATGAAAGAAGGGATAAAGCAAACTTTTATTAAAACTCATTTAAATTCCTTTGCAGAGGAAATAGCTGGCAAATATAGCAGCGGGGCTTTGGGCAATGGTGAGTATACTTTTGACGATGGGCTTGATTTCGACAATATGACTGATGAAGTAATGCAAAATTTTTTTAAAAATATAAAAAAGGATAATAAACAAGGCAAAGCTTCGTTTAATGAGTGGTTGAATCGTGAGGGTCATAAATTTTATTTCTACTATAATATTTCCGAGCTACTTCAAGCTGCTGTTGAAGCTTCGCAAAAAAACAACGAGCGGTATGTCCTTATGCCAAAAAATTCTAAAGATATCCAAGCAATTCCGCGCTATTATTACCAAAGATACCTAAATAATGTTTTTGATAATCCTCTGCCAGACGCTAAACAACTCGTCCGTTTTTGGAAAATCCCTGAACAGGATGCAAAAAATTATCTTGAACAACTTATAAAAAGCAAAAAATTAAATAATATTATGGGGGAAGGTTCTAAAAAATGCTGGGAAAGTATGAATGACTTACTAAAGTAAATAATATGATTTCACGAGTAAAAGAAGTTGAGGTTAAATACCGCGTACCTCAAAATAAAGTTAAAAAATTTATAAATATCCTCAAAAAAACAGGAGCTAAATTTTTAGGCGAGCAGCAAGAATTTGACACCTATTATTCAAGACCTGATAAAAATTTTATAAAAACAAGGGAGTGTCTGCGCATACGCACAACTGCGGAAAAATCAGAATTAACGTACAAACCAGCTACAACAAAAAAAATGAGAAAAAATAAAAAATTCTGGAAAAAAGAAGTTGATATTAACATCACCGGACAGGTTGAAGAAATAAATGAATTGTTACAAGATTTAGAATACAAAAAACTTATAACTGTCATGAAACGCAGAAAAAAATATAAAATATATGATGTTGAAATAACAGTTGACTTTATAAAAAAATTAGGTTATTTTATAGAGTTGGAAGTAAAATCTGATGATGAAGTCTACGCTCTGCAAACGCTAGATTCTTATGCCGTGAAATTCGGCTTAAACGAAGACGGTATAGTAAATAAGCCGTACCGAGATTTATTAATGGAAACAAAAAAATGAAATAGAAAAACAAAGGAGCATGAAAGGAGTATATATAATGATATACATGGTCAGCGGCCCGATAGCTTCAGGCAAGGGTGAGGTTGCGAATGCAATACGTAATGCATATGGGGATTCTAATGTATCAATATTTGTTCTTTCCGACCTTTTACGCGCGGAAGCAAAAAGGATGGGCTTAAATGTAACCCGCGAAAATTTAAAAGCAATCGGCGATGAGTGGCGCAGACAAATGGGTGTTGGGGTATTGGGGGAAAAAATCATTCCTCTGGTAAGCAAGTTGGCGCAGCAAAACAAAATTGTGGTCATTGATTCAATTAGATTATGTGCGGAAGCAGATGTCATACGCAATGTTTTTACGTCAAGCCTCTTTTTATTTGTGGAGGCTGACGAACGAACTCGTGCTCAACGCGTACTCTCTAGGGCCCGAAGTGATGATAAAACCATCGTTGACATTCCTCAAACACTCCAACAGGAATGGATAGATTTTGAGTTATTGGGTTTGAAGCAAATGGTTGATGTAATTATAAATGGTTCCCTGCCGCTGGCAGAAATACAGCAAAAAATTCAAGGTATAATCAAATAAAAAAAGCCCTCCGAAACTTCGTGAGGGCTTTGTTATATCTACAAGACCGCTGCTATTAGGTGAATACTTCAGGCGCGAGTTGGACAGAAAGGATATAAATATTTTCCTTCGCTCGCCCGATTTGAGTTGAAAATTCATCTCCCGGTTTTTTCTTTATTAACTGGGAAGCAAACGGCGTATCATAAGCATATAAATCATTGTCAGGATCAGATTCGCCGTGACCAACAACTACTACCTCGCGAGGTTTTGTCTCTTCTCCCACATAGAACTTTACGCGGGTTCCAATTTCAACTTTAAAAACAGGGGCTTCAGGGGGGGTGGCAACAGTTGCTTTTGATATAGTTTCCTGAATTTCCCGCAATTTCGCGTCTAAACGGCGAAGGTCAACTCCTTGCTGGTCAAAAGACGCGTTGTCATGCCATTGATTACCTCCCACCTCCATTATTTCGGCGGTTTGTCCCTGTAGCTCTTTCATTTGCCTACGCAAAGATTCCACTTCGTTGCGCAGTTTATTCATCCCCTTTGGCGTTACAATTAAGGACTTCATTTTTTAAGCCTTTCATTTTTGTATTTTTGGACTTGAAATATATATTATACTTGATATATGTTGTGTAAAGAGCATCAATATTATATTACCATTACTTTCTTTTGTCAACACTTTTATGGCCCAAAAATCAATTTTTATGACTAAAGTTAGTTAAATTAATATAGTTTTGCGCCCATATAAAAACATAAAATCCTTGACCATCTTTTAAAACTGCCTTATACTACCCAGCTTCCCATTTCTTCTCATGCTTTTTCTAAAACCCCTTGCCCTGTGCAATATCTCGAGTGCTCGGGATTACACCGGACTTGCTTTACCTCTCCATCTATCATATTATTATATGATGTTCATCTTTAATTTGTGTTATTAGCAATCAGCAGATTAGCATCACATCCTATGTTAAACGAAGACCAGCAAATTTTTGAACAAATCGCCAGAGCTAAAAAAATACTGATAGCTTTCCGGCGTGATTATACGGGAGACGCGATTGCCTCGGCTTTGGCTTTATGTTTATTTTTAAAAAAAATGGACAAACAGGCGGTGGTGGCTTCCGATCGTTTTAGCGCGCCGCCGCTGTTTTCTTTCCTGCCGCATTTGGATAAAACCCAAGGCGAAATAAAAACAGCCAACCGATTTATTATTTCTTTGGCTACGACCCGCGCCGGAGCGAAGGAAATAAGCTACCAAATAAAAGACTCGGAGCTGGAATTTATCGTCACGCCGAAAAACGAACAATTTCGTCCGGAGGAAGTTTCCATTAAAACGGAAAATAACGGCTATGATTTGGTTATGGTGGTGGCTAGCCCTGATCTTGAATCTTTGGGGCGCATTTACCACCATCATACCGATTTCTTTTTTAACGTGCCGATCATTAACATTGACCATCATCCGGACAACGAAAAATTCGGCCAAATAAACAAAGTGGACATTACGGCCATTTCCACTACGGAAATATTGTTTAACTTAATTAACAATTACGCCGACAACGCCATTGACGGCGAACTCGCGACTTATCTTTTGACCGGTATTTTTTCCGAAAGCAAAAGTTTCAAAATCGGCTCTTTAACGCCCAACTCTTTAATGGCCGCGAGCAACCTGGTGGCTTTAGGCGCCGACCGGGAATTGATCGTCCGTAATCTTTACCAAAGCCGCGATTTAAAAACTTTAAAGCTTTGGGGCCGGGCGCTCGCCAAACTCAAAAGCGACGCGGGCGGCAAGCTGGTCTGGTCTTGCCTAAGCAAAATTGATTTTGCCAAAAGCGGCGGCACTGCCGACTGTTTGAACGATGTGGTGGAAGAATTAGTAGTGAGTATTCCCGAGGCGGAGGTGATAATAATATTCTTGGAAGAGGAAACTGACAAAACAAACTTTTACATTCACACCACCCGCAACATTAACGCGCAAATACTGGGGAAGGAATTTGAAGCGATTGGCTCAAAAAATTCAGTAAAAGCCGTCGCTCCCTATTCGTTGGTTGAGGCGGAAACAAAAATAATCGCCGGCGTTAAAAACAAACTTGCGAAATTGCCGATGTAAAGGGTATAATTAAATTAGGGGTGTATAGCTCAGTTGGTTAGAGCGTCACGTTGACATCGTGAAGGTCTCTGGTTCGAGTCCAGATACACCCACCAAAAAACAGCCGTTATCTTTAACGGCGTTTTTTTATTTTTAGCCGTTA
>PFAS01000049.1 GCA_002778635.1 Candidatus Falkowbacteria bacterium CG10_big_fil_rev_8_21_14_0_10_43_11
TTAATTAAAAATTTCAGTTACATTTTATATGACCCAACCGTAGCTGTTAAACTTACATTTTTAGATGACTAAATGCGAATCCTTGCTTTTTTTTCTAAACTTTGGTAATGTTCAAGAAAGGTTGTGAGGACTTAGATTGCTTGCGAACCATTAATACGAATACTCCGAATTTTGCCGTTAAACTTTTTTTCCGCATTCGTGGCATTCGTATAGTTGCAGGCAGTAATAAATCCGCAGGAGGCATTCGTGTTAAAGGTTCATCTAATAAATTAAATCCATACTAACTTTTTGAACTATGCCCAACATCAAAGCCGCCATGAAATCCTTGCGCAACAGCAAGAAATTGCAGATAAAAAACACTGCCGTCAAAAGCAACATTGACCGTTTGCTGAAAAAATCGCGAAAAGCCGTGGAAACGAAATCAGCCGACGCCAAAAATTTGATTCACGACGCGGTTAAAGCAATTGACAAAGCGGTGCAGAAAAAAATTCTCAAACCCAACGCCGGCAACCGCAAAAAATCAAGGCTGATGAAAAAATTTAATCAAATAATTGCAAAGTAACTAAGTTTATCAAAATAAAAAAAATCCTGCCGATAAAGCGGGGTTTTTTGTTTTATGAAATTAGGTATTATCCGTTGCGAGCATTCAGTATCCTAATTTCCTAATATCTAAATTAAGAATTGATAGCAAAAAGCAAGGTTAAACCGGTAAGGCCGTCGTTTTGTCCGGTTTTTATTTTGTAATCAAGTTTCGTTAAATTTTGCAAAATATTTTTTAAATAATCCAGACTGAAGTTGCGCGTTTGCGGAACGGTTTTTTGCACGACAAAAGGGTGCAGTTTTAACGCGGAAGCTATTTGCCCCTGCGCTTGCCCGGCCATCACCTGCTCTTTGACCTGTAAAATTATTTTAAACTGCCGGGATACCAGCGCTAAAATTTGCTGCAGGCTGACGCCGGCTTCCAGCTGATTTTCCAGAAGCAAAAAGAATAAAGCCTTGTTTTTATTGCCGAGCGCGTCGGTGAGCGCAAAAATATTTTCTTCCGCCGCGCCGGAGCTAGCCAGTTGCCGAATGTCGTCAGTTGTAATTTCCAGCCGTTTATTTCCGACCGTAAAATTAACCAGCTTGTCCAACTCATTATGCAATACCCATAGGTCATTGCCGGCAGTATTAATCAAAGAAGCAACGGTGGTCGGCGCAAGGATGATATTTTTTTTATCCGTATATTGCTTAATCCAGGTTGACAGTTGGCTATTATTGAGCGGGTTGAACTGTTCGGAAAATTTTTGGGTTTTTAAGTAATCAAATAATTTTTTGCGCGCGGCGGTTAGTTTTTTGGCGCCGTATTTTTTTGATTCCAGCTCTTTTGGCTCGTAAAAAATCAGCGAATTTTCATTTCCTCTTTTTTCCAATTTCTGCAGATAATCCAACAGCGCTTTAAAAATATTTTCTTCGCGGTGGCTGAATAATTCCTCAACGATTAGCAGGCGTTTTTCGGCTAAAAGCGAGCCGGAAGCGATTTTACCGTTGATTTCGTCAATGCTGGTTTTATCGCCGTCAATTTTAACGACATTATTCCCCCGCGGGTCGCGCTGTTTTTTGAACTGTTCAATCAGCGCGTTTAATTTTTGCCGGCTGCGGTAAGAATCGGAACCGCAAAGAAAGATTATCATAATAATTTTGTGAACTTTTTAAACTGGGCGCCACGGTCTTTGTAGTTTTTAAAAATGCCAAAACTGGCGCAGGCCGGGGAAAGTAAAATTATGTCGCCGGCCATAGACATTTTTTTTGCCCGTTCAACGGCTTGCGCCATATTGCCGGCCAGGCCAATATTTTGATATTTTATTTTTTTTAACGCCCGTTTGATTTTTTCCGTTCCTTTGCCGGGCAGTAAAATTAAATATTTAACGGATTTTTTGATTTCTCCGGCTAAGGCGGAAAAATCAGAGCCCTTATCCGAACCGCCGGCGATTAAAATTATTGCATGGGAGCGGAAAGCGGCGATGGCGATAATAGCCGTATCCGGCGCGGTGGAAAAGCTGTCGTTATAATAGCGCGCGTCGTTTTTAGCCGCCACAAATTCCAGCCGGTGCTCCAGGCCTTTGAATTTTTTTACCGCCGCCGCAATGATTTTTTGGCTTACGCCGGCCGCTTGCGCCGCTAACGCCGCCGCGGCAATGTTGCGTTTATTATGTTCGCCGATCAGGGGAGTTTTAAGATTTGATTTATCAAAATAAATAACTTTGCCCCGCGGGCGCTTGCGTTCAATTTCCGGACACAAAATTTTATTAGCGATTAAAATATTCCGCGGGCTTTGATGGGAAAAAATATTGGCTTTGGCGTCCCAATAAGTAATTAAATTTTTATGGTAATTAGGGTTCAGCGGGTCAGCGGCCGCCAAGTGGTCCGGAAAAAAGTTGGTAAAAACAGCGACGCGCGGCGAACGCCGTAAATCTTCCAATTGAAAACTGGAAAGTTCCAGTACGACCCAGTCGTTTGTTTTGATTTTATCAAAAAAACTAAACATCGGCGTGCCGATATTGCCGCCAAAGTATATTTTACGCTTGGCGTCCTTGTCCGCCGCAGCCTTGGCAAAAGCTGATTTTAAAATGGCATAAATCAAGCTAGCGGTCGTACCTTTGCCTTTGGTGCCGGTAACGCCGATGATGTTTTTGGTCGGACAGAGGTCAAAAAATAATTTAGTGGCACTCCTAATTTCCACGCCCTTTATCATGGCTTTGATAATATTTTTGGCAAATAACGGGTAGCCGGCAATGCGGAAGATAATGTCGTATTTTTCTAAATCTTTATCGTAATTTTTTCCCAAGCGCCACTCCCTCACCCCTACTCCCGCAGTATTGCGGGAAGAGGGGAACGAGCGAAGCGAGGGGGTGATGGTGCGCGCGTCGCAAACGGTTATATCCGCCTTTACTTTGTTTTTAAGCAAAAATTTAAGCAGGGCCTGGTTTTCTATGCCAAAACCAAGAAAGCAAATTCGCTTGTTTTTTAAGCGATCTAAATTCATACCTTGACAAAAATTTAGTTATATTATATGTTTATTGTGCCTAAAGGCATTGTACATATATTTTGTCACTTTTGAAAGGGAGTTAAAATCATGAAAAATATATTTGTTTTTTGGCAATGGCTTTGTTCTTTTCATAAGAATCCTATTTACAAAATAACTGAGATTAATAGCGATCAATTTGTTCCGATACCTAACAGTAAGTATTTACGGCCAGGAGTATTTAACTATACTGGTCACCGAATCGTTATTTCTAATACGCAAAGCGAATTATTGGCTGGATTTTTAACGAAAGATAATATTGAAATTGTGAAGAAAGCAAATTTTGCGCTAGACCCTGAATTAAATGCGGATTTATTTTTTCACGCAAAAGATTTTAATCAACCATTTGCAATATTAAATGATGGTACGAGAGTGATTTTCGTTCCTTTCGGAATTTCTGAAAAAAAAACTCCACAGTTGTGGGAAAAATGGCTGTTTCTATACAAAAATCGCGGAATAGATATGGTTTCCGCTCATAATGATCTTTCTGAAAATACTAACCGGCTTGATTGGTTGCCCCGCGGAGTAAAATTTGTCGTTTTACCTCAATCTTAATTATTCCTTTTCAGTATTACCCCCCGCCTCTTTTACGAGCGGGGGTTTTTATTTTTTAATAGATCATTAAGCGGCAGGAAATTTTTTGTTGCCGCAATATTTTCGCGGAAAAATTTTTGGCCGCGCTTCTCGTTTAATCTTCTGGATTCCTGCTTTCGCAAGAATGACCGAGCGGGGAGGTTTTGTTAAATACAAAACATCAACCATACAACTCAACCGTTTGCCAAAATATTTTTGCACGGCTTCCACATAAATTTCGGCATCAAGGCCATTAAGTATATTTCCTAGAGTGGTAAGCTGCGGATTGCCGTTGCCGGATAACGCTTTATAGAGATTTTGCCGGTTGAGTTTTGTTTTTTGAGCCAAATAAGAAAGCCCGCCCTGCGCTTCCGCGACGGCTCGCAAGGCCAATAAGAAAGCTTCCGTGTCGTTATCTTTTTTGTATTCTTCCAAAGCGACATTAAGATAAGCGCTCGCCTCTTTTTTATTTTTTAGCGATTGGATTAAATAGTCGTTAAAATTGATTGTTTTTTTCATGCGGTTGCAATTATTGATTATAATTTTTTAAAATCTTGCCAAAATTTTATAGCTTGTTTTATGTTTTTTGTCTGCGAATTTTTGTCGCCTCCGCAAAGGAGCAGAATAACGATGTTATTTATTTTTCCAAAATATACTTTATAGCCGGAGCCAACTGTCAAATTAATTTTACTTTTAACTTTTTACTTTCTCCATCTCCTCCCAATTATCGCCCGCGCTCACATCCGCGATGATTGGCACTTTCAGTTTAATTACTTTTTCCATTTCTTCCTTTACAATTGCCGCCACTTTTTTAACCAAATTATCTTTTACTTCAATGACTAATTCATCGTGAACTTGCAACAATATTTTAACTTCCCCGGCTTGTTTGTCAAATTCGTGGTTATTCGTTTTAAAATTTGCGGCTATTCGTTCGTATACTTTAATCATCGCGATTTTCATAATGTCCGCGGCCGTGCCCTGCAGGGGCGTATTAATCGCCGTGCGTTCGGCCGCCTTGCGGATTTGAATAGTGGAGGAGTTAATTTCCGGGATTTGGCGCGTTCGGCCGAATAATGTTTCCGCGTAGCCCGAGACTTGCGCGGTTTTGACGCAACTATCAATATAATTTTTAACGCCGGCATAAGTCGTGAAATATTTATCAATAAATTCTTTGGCGCGCCATTGCGGAATGTCCGCGGTTTGCGACAAGCCAAAAGCGCCTTGGCCGTAAATAATGCCAAAATTTATCGCTTTGGCTTCGCGGCGCATGGCGGGCGTAACTTTATCTAACGGAACTTCGTTAATCGCGGCCGCGGTGGCGGCATGAATGTCTTCGCCCGCTTTGAACGCGGCAATCATTTTGGCATCTCCGGACATGGCGGCCGCGAGGCGCAGTTCAATCTGCGAGTAGTCGGCGGAAATAAGTTTATAGCCGCGGCGGGCGATAAAAGCGCGGCGGATTTTTTTGCCCTCGTCGGTGCGCGTGGGAATGTTTTGTAAATTCGGTTCGGACGAAGACAGCCGGCCGGTCGCGGTAATGGTTTGATTAAAGCTGGTATGCACGCGCCCGGTTTTATCCGCCAGTTTCGGCAATGCTTTAATGTAGGTATTCTGCAGTTTAGCGAGTTCGCGGTAGCGCACCATTAAATCAATAATTTCATGTTGGCCGCGCAGTTTATACAATTCATCCGCGCCGGTAGAGTAGCCGGTTTTAGTGCGTTTTACCAAATGCGTTGGAATATTTAACTTGGCAAATAATATCTCCTGTAGTTGTTGCGGGGAATTCACGTTAAAAGTTTTGCCGGCTAGTTTTTGAATTTTACGCTCCAGCTCTTTCAATTCTTTAGAGAAATTTTTTTCTAAATTAGCCAAATAGGGAATGTCCAGTTTTATGCCCGTTTTTTCCATTTCCGCCAAAACGCGCACCAGCGGCATTTCAATTTCACGGAATAATTCGTCCAGTTTTTTATTTTTCAGTTCCGGCGCTAATTTTTGGTAAAGCCGAAAAGTAAAGTCCGCGTCCTCGCAGGAATATGGCGCCAGCCGTTCAACCGGTACCTCGCTGAAAGTTATTTTATTTCGGCCGGCGCCGAGCAAATCTTCTTTGGAAATTTTTTGATAGTTTAAATAGTTAAAACTTGCGGCATCCAAACTGTGCTGGCGCGTTCCCGGGTTCAGCAGGTAAGACGCGACCATAGTGTCAAAATAAATTCCTTCAACTGTTAAACCGTTGCTTTCCATAACTTCGACGTCAAATTTGGCATTATGGCAGATTTTTTTTATTTTTTTATCCTCAAAAATCGGCCTTAATTTTTCAGTTATGTAACTTATATCCAAACCTCTAGATTTGTTGTTTTTTTCTTGCCTGCCCTGCTTATTTTTTTCCCCACCAAATAAACTGGATTGTGTAGCGGCGTTATGCGTTGTGCGTTGTGCGTTATGCGTTTGGATGTAGTACGCCTCGCCTTCTTTCCACGAGAAACTAATGCCCAGCAGTTCCGCTTCCAGCTGATTAAAATTAGCCGTTTCCGTGTCAAAAGCGAATTTGGTTTGTTTTTTTAGTTCCGCTAAAAATTTTTTAAATTTTGTTTCGTCGTCAACCAGTTGATACTTAAAATTATTCCGCACATAAGCGAATTTGTTTTGCTCGTCGTCCGCAGTTTTATTCACCGGCTGGAGTTTTTTGGTCAGTTCCTGCAAGCGGGGCAGAAGCGAGCGGAATTCTAGTTCGTTAAAAACGCGCACGACTTCGTTCATGTCAAAATCGCGCGTTTTGGCTTTGGCTAAATCAAAATCAAGCGGCACGTCGCAGACAATGGTCGCCAGTTTTTTGCTTAACAGCGCTTTGTCCTTATGTTCTTTTAATAATTCCAAAACTCTCGGTTTGATTTTTTTTACGGCCGCCGGTTTATTAAGCTGTTGATATAAATTTTCCAAAGTTTGAAAATCTAAAAGCAAATCAATCGCGCCTTTTTCGCCGATGCCCGGTACGCCCGGAATATTATCGGACGGGTCGCCGCGCAGGGCTTTGTAATCAATCATCTGCTCCGGTTTTAAGCCGTCAAAACGCTGTTCAACTTGCTTGGCGTCGTAAAGCAGACTGTCCGACAAGCCGTGGCTCATGGTATAAACTTTGGTGTGGCTGTCAACCAGTTGTAAAGTGTCCAAGTCGCCGGTGACGATTATACTTTCAACGTTTTTTTCGGTTTTATTGGCAATCGCGCCGATTAAATCGTCGGCTTCATAGCCCTGCCGTTCAAAAATAGGAATGTTGAAGGCGGTGGCGATTTCTTTGACGCGTCCGATTTGCGCGTACAATTCATCCGGCGCTTTCACGCGCTTCGCTTTGTACTCTTTGTATTCCTCGTGCCGAAAAGTCGGCCCTTTTTTATCCAGCGTTAAAACAACATACTCGGGCTTAAATTCTTTCAGCGCTTTTAATAAGACCATGGTAAAACCATAGACCGCGTTGGTGATTTCGCCGGTTTTGGTTTTCATTGTCGTCGGCAGGGCGTGGAAACTGCGGTGAATCAGCGCGTTGCCGTCAATAATTAAGAGTTTTTGCTTGGATTTGGGCATAAATATAATGCAAATATTATTCGCGGCATT
>PFAS01000052.1:0-1263 GCA_002778635.1 Candidatus Falkowbacteria bacterium CG10_big_fil_rev_8_21_14_0_10_43_11
TTCGGTAAGAATCTGGGAGTTAGCCGCGCGCAAAGGAATAATGGTGTAAAGATTGGTAACATCCCAGCCTTCTTTGAGCATATTCACATGCACCACAATTTCAATCGGATTTTCCGGTTTTTCCAAATCCAATAATCTCTGAACATTTTCCTCTTTTTCTTCGCCTCGCTGATTAGAATGGATTTCCATCACTTTGCCTTTGTATCGGCCTTCAAAAAATCTTTCGGACTCAATCATTTCCCGAATTTCTTTGGCGTGATCCGTATCTCTAGCCACTACTAAAACAAACGGCCTGACCAAACGATTGTTGGTATCGCGAGAATAAATATCCAAAGCCACTTTGGTGTCTTCGTGGATTCGCACGCCGTCCTCGAGCTTAATCAAATCCAATTCTTTCGGATCATTGCGATATTGATCGGGGTTAAAATCACGACGGGTCGCAATAGCCGGTTCTTTTACAAAACCGTCCTGCAAGGCTTTGGCCAAAGGATAATCAAAAACAACATTCTTAAATTTATTGTTATGGGTATCAATCGGGGTAGCGGTAAGCTCTAAACCTAAAATCGGCTTTAATTCATTAATCGCCTTAAGGCCGGAGTCCGCTCGATAGTGATGCGATTCGTCCATAAGCAAAACCAAGTCCGGCAATTCGGAAAGATAATTGAAATAGGACTCGCCAAGATATTCGGACAGCCGTTTGATTCTTGGCTCTCGGCCTCCTCGGACTTCGGAATTTATTTTGGAAATATTGAAAATGTTAATCTTTACCGTTTCTTTAAACAGCGTGCTTTGTCGAGCTTCGGCATAATTATCGCCCGTGATGATACGCGGTGGGGTAACGGCAAATTCGCTGATGCCGCGAAACACGTACTTCGGGCTTTGCGGATTGGAAAGATCGTCAATCAGTTTATTATAAATAGTGAGATTGGGAGCCAAAACAAAATAATTCTTTATGCCTTTGGCAACATAAAGATAAGAAATAAACGCACCCATGAGGCGAGTCTTGCCGACGCCGGTGGCCAGAGAAAAACAAACTGAGGGAAAGTCTCGCTCAAAATCTGAACAAGTCGGATATAAGGCGCGAATTTTAGCCAGCTCATTAGCCGGATCGGCATTCTTTTTCAATTCCAAAACATCGGCCAGTTTTTCTATAATTTCCAAACTGTCCGCTTGCGGTTTGCGGAGGCTTAAACGATTTTTAATTGCTTGGGCTTTGGTGTTCATATTATTCTTCGTTAGATTCCTCGGCTTCCGCTTCGGTAG
>PFAS01000052.1:1332-7100 GCA_002778635.1 Candidatus Falkowbacteria bacterium CG10_big_fil_rev_8_21_14_0_10_43_11
TCTTGATGGTGATATTGGCAAAATGGTTTTCGCATTCTGGGGCATAGGCTTTAGCACAAATAAGCAAGCTCTCGCCGGTTTTCATCTCGCTGTGAACCTTGTCTAACTGCTCGGCGGTAATAAAGCCGGTAGTAACGAAAATAAAATCGGTCTCGGTGGATTTGCCATGTTTCCAGTAAAGCGTCTCGTCCGGATAAAACTTAAAACCCTCGTGCTTACACATAGCGGCCGCCAACATATTGGCATTATAGTTTTCATCAATGACAAAGTTTCCGAATGTATCCCTGCGAAGCAAACTCGGTGCAAGATTATAGAATTTGAATCCACCTCCACCTTTCCAGTTAATAGATTTTGAAATACCGCTTTGGTCAGTACCGTCAACAATCCCCTTAAGTCGAGTCAAACAATGAGTGTCAGCATGCTCACCGAGCTCAATGCCTATATATTTTCGTTCCATTTTATGTGCAACCGCCGCAGTTGTACCTGAACCTAGAAAGGAATCAAGAACCCAATCATTTTTAGTAGACGCTAAATCAAAACAACGCTTGATTAGCTTTTCCGGTTTTTTTCCTTTTTTGAATTTTACACCACCCTCATTAGCAATACCTTCCCATGCAATATCAGACCAGATATTTGTTAAAAAAGTTGTCGCGGATAATTCTCCATCAATCTCGTGTACATTTTTCGAATAAAAGGATATTTGTGACCCATTTAGAATATATACTGGATCGTGACCATTGCGCTCAACCTTAAAAACCTTTTCGGGATTTTTAAGTGATTGCATTTTAGTTTCAACCGTTGCTCGGCCTGCACCCGTATCACTAATCTCTGTTGGTCTCCAAATATGCTGGGCATTGTTTACAATGAAAGAATTAAAATGTTCTAAAAGTTTATCGGGACGATTTGTTCGAGGTTTTGGAGCCTGATCGTATGCGTCTGCAATTGATTTAAATGTCCATTCCGAACAAGGCTCATCCGGATTGTTTAGCCATTTGTTATAAGCATAATCAGGTTGACGTTTAATCCTCATAGAGTTCTCAGAAAAATTTGTTTTGTCTTTGGCATACCAAAGAATATATTCAGAAGCTTTGAATACTCCAGGATTTACAGTACTAAATGCCGATGGAGAACGTGCATCTATGGTAACTCTAGCTATAAAGTTTTTTCTCCCAAAAGTTTCGTCCATTAAAACTTTTAAGTAATCGCTCTCGTTATCATCTAGGTGAATAAAAATACTACCATCATTTGATAATAATTTTTCAAAAAAATCTAATCTGGATTTCATAAGACTAAGCCATGTAGAATGTTCCACACTATCATCGTAGTGTTCAAACGCCGCACCAGTATTAAAAGGTGGATCGATGTAGATACATTTTATTTTACCGGCAAAATCTTGCTCAAGAGCTTTGAGTGCAAGGAGGTTGTCGCCGTGGATGAGCATGTTCTCGGAAGATTTATCGCCATAGGACTTACTTGGGTCCTCAATCAAAATCCTCGGCTCGAGTTTTAACTCCTCGTCCTTGCCGATCCATGTTAACTCTAGTTTTTGCTTTTTATTAGTCATATTATTTTAATTTCTTTGGCTCATCCTTACTGTGTAAAGATTTAGCGTTTTTGTCTGTGATAACTTTTCTTCCAGTCTTGGCTTCAATTTGTTTGCGAGCGTTACCGGCAATCGTCCCACCTTCATGCGCCACTTGTCTATTTTCTGGAAAAGTTTTTGGCTGTTTCACTTTTGATATTTCGGTCGTGGAAGTTTCTGCCAGCATATTTAAAACCAATTCCAAATTTGTCATATTGTCTCGCAAATTTTCCTTTTTTAAATCTTTAACCTTTTTATAATCTTTTGTTTTTATCCCTGCCCAGGCAAAAGTAATATCGTCGGTTAGAATAGCAAACTCTTCATTGGTCAAAACACCTCGGTCTTGCCACTCATTCGTCAAATCTTTTCTGATTTCTATGCTTTTCAAACGCAAGTCAACCCAATTTTTGGAGTAGCCCTTTTTGAGATACATTGCCATAGCTCGCTGAATAGCTTTCTCCGGATCTTCCGCTTCTTCAATCCTTTCATAACCAACCCGTGCCAACCATAGTTTAAAAGGTTCGGCTTTGGGCGAGGAAATAGATTGAATTATGCGAAACATTGTTTCGGTATCAGCCATATCCGTTTCGCGTTTTTTTCCATCTTCAGCAACAATTTTCAACTGTACGATTTTTTCGTACAGTTCACTGCCTTCATTTTTTAGCTTATTTTTTAAATCTGACCAATATCGGCGAGGAATTGAGCTACCCGTCAATGCTTCAACAATATCAATAACTGAAAAATACCAAAGCTCTTTGTCTTCGTCCCAATGCCGGCGGATTTGCTTGCCTTCAAAGATTGCGATTGCTTTATTTTTTGATTGTTTTTTCATAAATATAATTTATTGATGTTTTATTTTTTGAATTGCCAAGGAATCCTCGGCAGTTCATATTTGAACTTGTAAGGATTTTTTACAAGTTGCTGGTAATAATTAAACTACTCGCCACCGAATCGTAAACAGCGAATCCAGTTTTGATTTCTGTTTTAATTGAGACTCGACTTGCGAGAGTAACGTTTCTTTTCGGCCTTCTACGGTATCCTGCGCTTCGTATAATTTTTTACGCATCTCGTTGCGTTTCTTTTCCATATCTTTGATACCGCGTTGAGCTTTCAGTTTTTCATCAAGGTTGAGAATTTTCTTGGCATTGGTCTTGGAAATTTTAATATCTACATCAAGCTTCTTGAGATCAAGCTCAAGCGCTTTTTTCATATCCTCGGCCCATTTATCCAGCTTGTCTACTTCGTTATCAAAAAAGTCGCTGTTGCGTTCGGCGATTCTCTGGGAGGTTAGGCCGACCGCGCCGCTTTCCAGCTCTTCCAATTTTTCTTTTTGTTCTTTGGAGATTACGGCCTTATCTGTCTTTAGAGCGGAAATAGAAAACAGTTTTTTAGCTACCTCCGAATCAATAACTTCACCGGCGTCATCAACAGCCGTGGCTATCACAATATCTTCTTCCTCAAAAGATTCCACCTTATAATTGGAAACTTTAAGTATTCCGCTTTTGCCGACCAACGGTTCAAGCACGGAAACAATCCCAAGCGTGTTGGAATAATCAAAAACAATTTCCACTTCTTCAGTGTTCTTTGTTTTTACCTCGTTTAAAATTCTCTGCGCCAATGAATGAGCGGGACGATAGATATGAGCATCATCTACGCTTTTGCCAATCTTATACGGTCCCGGATCTATTTGCTCATTGGAAAAGGGATTATTCTTGAGCATAAAAGAATATTCATGTTCGGAAAAATCAGCATTGTCGCCAAGATAAAATCTAGTAACATCCCAAAGCCATTGATTGTAGGTATTCAAATAGGTTTCGCTTTCTTTGCGATTCATCTTTAACTTTTCGTGGACTTCAGCATCAAAATTTTCCAGTAATTTTTGGCGAGTATCTTTGAGATTGCTCTGAATGGTGGTGTCCATTTCTTTTTGCAAGGAATCAAAAGCACCGTTAATTTCTTCGGCTGTTCGACAAGTTTGGTAGATACCGGCAATACGCTTTTCAAAATCAACACCGGATTCTATGTTGCCGAGCACTTCGTCACTCGCGCCAAAGACACCCTTAAATAAATTAAACTTTTGATCCAATAGTTCGTAGACACGCTGATCAGCGGCGTTTTTTAAGTTTACAAAGTTAATCACCACTACATCGTGCTTTTGGCCGTAACGATGACAGCGACCAATACGCTGTTCGATGCGTTGCGGATTCCAGGGGAGATCATAGTTAATCAAAAGAGAACAAAATTGCAGGTTCACGCCTTCGGCCGCCGCTTCGGTAGCGATCATAATCTCGGCTTCATCTCGGAAATACTCAACCAAGGCCGCGCGCATATCAGCCGTTTTTGAGCCGGTAATTTTATCAGTATCTTTATTGGCCTTTACCCAGGCGGAATAGACTTGTTTTGATTTCTCGTCGTTGTTTGAACCGTTGAATAAAACAATCTTGTCCTGATATCCGTCATCGGAAAGTAACTTCAAAAGATAATTCTGAGTAATCGTGGATTCGGTAAAGATAATGGCTTTTTTCTTAGCTCCCAGCTCTTCCGTCATTTTAAAGCCTTGTTTAATGGCTGTGAGCAGAGCATCTCCTTTGGAGTTTTTCCAAATACTTTTTGCCAAATCACGAAAGTGTTCCAGATCAATTTTTTCCTGCTTCATTAACTCGATATCTTCATCGGTATATTTTACTTTCTTATCTTTAGTATCCTTATCGTCACTGTCGTCCTCTTCGTCGTCAATCCATTCATCAGATATTTCCTCAAAGCCTTCAAAGTTTTGATCAAGGCCTTCCACGCCAATCTCTTCCACGATTTTTTGTTTCTCCGCTTTTTCCGTAAGCTTGCCAAGTTTAAAAACCAAACCATCAAGCGTACTGGCAATTGCGAAAGAGGACGAAGCGAGTAGCTTGCGTAGTATTAAAGTTATAAGTTGTCTTTGGCTATTAGGCAAAGCGAAAAGCTTCGGCCTTTGCAGGTAGACGGACATGCCCTCGTAAAGCTCTATCTCCTGTTCAGTCGGAATGTAGTTTTGCGTTAGCGGAATACGCTTGGTGTATTTTATATACTCCAAAACCTGTCTTCGAAGCGTGCGGATGCAAACCGGCTTCAATCTATTTCTCAGATCAGTAAACATTTCTTGGCGGGGTTCAACCATGCCAAGCTCGCCTTCGTAGACATCCTGCTCGCGAGAAATCCGAGCGTAGTTAACTTTAAAGCTGGTTAGATCGCCAAAAACATGGTCGTCAATAATACTCACAAGACCGTAAAGCTCAAGCAGTGAATTTTGCAGTGGCGTAGCGGTTAAGAGAATCTTGGGAGATTCGGATAACGCCTCTTTGATATCCCTAGCAATTTTATTGCTGGTTTTATAAACATTGCGAAGGCGATGGGCTTCATCGATTACCGTCAAATCCCATTTAATCTTTTTGATGTATGGGGCTTTTGCTCGAGCAAAATGGTACGAGCAGATAATTATAGTATTTTCTTGTTCAAAGGGATTTAAATTGCCAGCGTTGATGTATTGATTAAAAGATTTTGTTTCTAAAATAATGGACGGCAAAAAGAATTTTTCTTGAAGTTCAGAATTCCATTGCTTGCGTAAGCTCGACGGCACGATCAATAAAATTTTTCTTTTCCTTTCCGCCCATTTCTGAGAAAGCACTAGACCAGCTTCAATGGTTTTTCCAAGACCAACCTCGTCAGCCAATATCGCACCCTTAGAAAGTGGCGAACGAAAAGCAAAAAGTGCCGCTTCAATCTGATGAGGATTAAGATCAACTTGGGCGTTAGAAAGTGTGGACGATAGTTTTTCTAAACTATCCGAAGCACAACGCTTGGTTAATTCGTAGGCGAAATATTTTGCTTGGTGATCTGTAATTTTCATATCATAGTCATAATTATATTTTTGGCAGCTACCGGTTTTCCCGATAATACTCGTAATACTTTTTAACCCTGTCCTCCATTTGTTTATTTTTGTAAATCGGTAAAATTTCAAAAACCTTTTCCCAGTTCAAAGCTGATAGGTTATCAAAATGGTAATCTTTGGAAAGATAAACAACATCTAAAAAAGCACGCTCGGGAGTGGCGATAGAATATGTACCACGATGTTCAATTCCGGTATGATGGTCTGTTCGTTCAAGCACCTGATTCTTAATTTTTTTATAAGAATAAAGTTGATCACCAATTTTAA
>PFAS01000015.1:0-6694 GCA_002778635.1 Candidatus Falkowbacteria bacterium CG10_big_fil_rev_8_21_14_0_10_43_11
TGCTAAATTGTTAGCCGACTTTTATGTAGTAGTCGCGTTTATTTATAGCAATGTAACAATTTAACAATTTTAACAATAAATTCTATGTCTACTTTAACAATAAATTCTATGTCTACCAATGAAATTGCCGCCGCCGCCCGCGCTATTTGCGAAGAAAAAGGTATTGCTTTAGAAGCAGTGATTGAAGCGATTGAAGCCGCGCTCGCGGCCGCTTATCGCAAAGACTTCGGCCAAAAAAACCAAAATATCAAAGTGGATTTTGATTTGGAAACCGCCGCATCCAAAGTGTACGACGAAAAGACGGTGGTGGAGGATTTGCCGCCGGAGGAAGAATTAGAAAGTGAGAAGTTAGAAGTAAGCAGTGGAGAAGAAAATAAAGAAAGTGAAAAGTTAAAAGTTAAAAGTAAAAAAACGGAAGAAGACAGTTCCTCTTTTGCTAAAGCTACGGAGGACAAGCAAGAAACAGAAGAAGTGGAGGAAGACGGCGAAGAAAAGAGGAGGTTTAATCCGCGGACGGAATTGCAGTTAAAAGACGCGCTGCTGATAAAACCGGACGCTAAAATCGGAGACATTATACATACAGATATGGAAGTTCCGGCGGAATACGGACGCATGGCCGCGCAGACCGCGAAGCAAGTAATTATTCAGCGCCTGCGCGAAGTGGAGCGCGTTAATTTAATGGAAGAATTTAAAGATAAAGAGCATGAAGTAATAACGGGCGTCATTCAACGCCGCGAAGGTCGGGTTGTTTTGGTGGATTTAGGCCGAACCGCGGGCATTTTAACCGGCGAAGGGCAAGTGCCGGGCGAGCGCTACGAATCGGGACAGCGGCTGAAAGTATATGTGGAAGAAGTCCGCTCCGGCGCCAAAGGTCCGGAAATAGTATTGTCGCGCACAAGCGAAGAAATCGTGCGTAAAATTTTTATGCTGGAAATTCCGGAGATTTCCAACGGACTCGTGGAAATAAAATCAATCGCGCGCGAAGCCGGCTCGCGCACTAAAATCGCGGTAACGGCAACGGATGAAAACGTTGACCCGATTGGTTCCTGCGTGGGTCAGCGCGGGGCGCGCATTCAAACTGTAATTCAGGAATTGGGCGGAGAAAAAGTTGACATTATTGAATATAATGAAGACCCGGCTCAATTTGTCATTGCCGCGCTCGCGCCGGCCAAAGTTGTAAAAGTGGACATTAATGAAAGAGATCGGATGGCGGTCGCCTCCGTGGCCGCTGACCAGTTGAGTTTGGCGATAGGCCGCGGCGGGCAGAATGTGCGGCTGGCGGCGAAACTGACCGGGTGGAGAATTGATATTAAAGAGGCAAAAACAAGTGAAAAGTTAAAAGTTAAAAGTGAAAAAGAGGTAGAGGAAAAAGTGGATGGCGAAGAAAATAGTGAAGAGCAAATAGTAAATAGTGAACAGGGTGATAAGACGGAAAAAGGACAAAAAGTTGCTGCTGAAATTTTAACCGGAGACGAGAAGCCGAAGAAGAAAGAAAAGAAAATTAAAAAGTTAAAAGTAGAAAATGAAAAAGAGGAAGTGAAAAGTAAGGAAGAATCTGTCGAAAGTAAAGAAGATATTCAGACAGAAGAGGAAACAAAAAGTGAATAGTAAAAATTGTTAAATTGCTACATTGCTGACCCCCTCTAACTCCCTCAAACCCCTTTGCCTTCGGCATTCCCCCTTAGAAAGGGGGAAATTAAAGGGGGAGAATAAATGCCAATACAAATATTGTTGCTACTCCGTATTATTTCCCCCCTTACTAAGGGGAGGTACCCCGAGTTTCTCGGGGTAGAGGGGTTAACAATGGAACAATGAAACAATTAATTTAACGAATTAATTTAACGAAATAACCAATAAAATTTAGTAAGCATTTAATTATTTATTAAACTTGGAATTTATGACCACCTATTTAATCTTCGGCAGCGCGGCAGTCGCAATTTTATACGGGTTGTGGCTCATTAAAAAAATTGTGGCGTTGCCGGCGGGAAACGACCAAATGCAGGCAATCGCGAAAGCGATTCAAGAAGGCGCAAGCGCGTATTTAAATCGCCAGTACAAAACAATCGCGCTGGTTGCCATCGTTCTATTTATTGTTATTGGGTTAGTCCCATCTTTGGGCTGGACCACGGCCGTCGCCTTTTTGGTTGGCGCGATTTTATCCGGCGCGACCGGCTATATCGGCATGAATATTTCCGTGCGCGCGAACGTACGAACAGCCGAAGCGGCGCGCGGCGGCATGGCGAAAGCGCTCGCTGTTGCGGTTCAAGGCGGCACGGTTACGGGACTGCTCGTTGCCGGTTTGGCGCTACTCGGCGTGGCCGGATTTTATTACGCGACGGGCGACATAAAATCTTTGATCGGTTTGGGTTTTGGCGGCTCGCTGATTTCTATTTTTGCGCGTTTAGGCGGTGGAATTTTTACCAAAGCGGCGGATGTGGGCGCGGACTTAGTCGGCAAAGTTGAAGCCGGCATTCCGGAAGACGATCCGAGGAACCCAGCCGTGATTGCCGATAACGTCGGTGATAACGTCGGCGATTGCGCCGGCATGGCCGCGGACATATTTGAAACTTATGTCGTTACTTTAATCGCCTCAATGTTACTCGGACATTTGCTTTTTGGCGCCGGCAGTAACGCCATTTTTTATCCTTTGATGCTCGGAGCGGTTTCTATTATCGCGTCCATCATCGGCACTTTTTTTATCAAACTCGGCACAAGTAAAAACATCATGAACGCGCTGTATAAGGGTTTAGCCGCCTCCGCTATTTTAGTGCTGATTGGTTTTTATCCCATCACGATGCGGGCAATGGCGGGCAACGGCCAGTACGAGCCAATTAATATTTTTTGGTCCGCGGTAGTCGGAATTTTAGTTACGGCTGCGATGGTACTCATAACCGAATATTATACTTCCACCAAATACAGCCCGGTAAAAACAATCGCGGATGCGTCCAAAACCGGACACGGCACGAATGTTATCGCCGGGCTCGCAGTATCCATGAAATCAACCGCTTGGCCGATTATCGCGATTTCGGCGGCAATTTTAACCGCGTTTTCTTTAGCCGGAATCTACGGCGTCGCTATCGCCGCGGTGGCGATGCTTTCTATGGCGGGCATAATTGTCACAATTGATTCTTACGGCCCGATCACCGATAACGCCGGCGGCATTGCCGAAATGGCGAACATGCCGGAAGAAGTGCGCGCGGTTACCGACCCGTTAGATGCGGTTGGCAATACGACCAAAGCCGTTACCAAGGGCTACGCGATCGCATCCGCCGCGCTGGCCGCTTTGGTTTTGTTTGCGGATTTTACCCATTCCATTCCGGGCGGCGCGGTATTTGCGATTGATAACCCGCGCGTTTTAATCGGTTTATTTTTAGGCGGACTCCTGCCTTATTATTTCGCGGCATTAGCGATGCAGGCGGTCGGCCGCGCGGCCGGTTCGGTCGTGGAAGAAGTACGCGACCAATTTAAAAACCATCCGGGCATAATGCAAGGCACGGAAAAGCCAAATTATGGCCGTACCGTTGATATTGTTACCCGCGCCGCGCTCAAAGAAATGATCGCGCCCGCTTTGATTCCTCTGCTCGCGCCAATAATTGTTGGTTTTGCTTTAGGCATTCCGGCTTTGGGCGGTTTGTTAATTGGTTCTATTATTACCGGACTTTTTGTCGCTATCTCAATGACTTCCGGCGGCGGCGCCTGGGATAATGCCAAAAAATATATTGAGTCCGGACATTTTGGCGGCAAAGGGTCTGACGCACACAAAGCGGCCGTTACCGGCGACACGGTTGGCGATCCGTATAAAGACACTGCCGGTCCGGCGATAAATCCGATGATTAAGATTGTGAATATCGTGGCGTTGTTGATTGTGGGGATGTTATTGTAAGTAGTTAGTATTTAGTATAAAGTATTTGGTATTATGTAGTATATGAAAGAGCAAATTAAATTACAAACGAAAGGCGCTTCGATTGAGGCACCAAAAGAGAAAGCTGCTCGTGAACGATTTATTTATAATAGCTGGAGAGATGTTTTTCGTGCCCATAGTAATGGCTATGAAAGAGTCGCGGACATTATAAATCCGTTAAACAAACCAGAAGTACACACGATGCTAGGCGAATCTTTAGGGGAAGATACGGTAAAAGAGATTTTACAAAAACTTAAAGACGAGTGTACTTCAATACAAGATGAGATAATCTTTATTGAAAGAGTAAGTAATATATTAGCCCCAATTTTTAATGTTTTTTTGAGCGGTAGTGATGAAAAATTGCAAGCTAAGAAAAGGGAACGATTTGCTGAAGAGGGCGGAAAACCTATTAATGAATTATTTTTTTATGAAATAGACGATAAAACAGTTCATATTCATTTAGCACCGGCAGAAGATTTCTCTATATATAAAGTAAGAACGCTCTTTAAAGAGGGTTTGTTGAAATTGGCTGATATTGTAGAAGTTAATAAAGATATAAATACTATTTGTGGAACATCATGGATATTAGGATCCGAAAAAGGTAAAAGTATAGCAGAAAAATTAGGATTTACTTTTGAAGGCATTAACCAAAATAATGAAGGAGAGATTTCCATCACTCGGGAAAAATTTTTAGAATTATATTTAAAATAGCCCAAGCCATAAATGGCGAGACAAAGAATTAAATCCGCGCCCAGCCATAAATGGCCGGGCAAGAGCCAAACCCGCTTAAGCGGGTTTGTAAAATTATCTGTGGCGGGGCTTTGATAATATAATTAATAATCACCTAACCCAGCCATTTATGGCTGGGTGTAAAACCTATGAACATCCAAAAACAAAATACCACCAAAGAATTAGAACTAATCGTTGAACTATCCGCTGACGAAATGAAGCCGTATGTTACGCAGGCGTGCCAAAAAATTTCGCAGGAGACGAAGGTGGGGGGGTTTCGGCCCGGACATGTGCCGTATGAAATATTAAAACAAAAAGTAAGTGAGATTTATATTATGGAAGAAGCGGCCAATATCGCCATCCAAAAAACCGCGGGCGATATTATTAAAAAAAATATAGAAAAAGAGGAGGTTGTCGGCCGGCCGGAAGTGCGGCTGACAAAAGTCGCGGCGGACAATCCGCTGGAATTTAAAATAATTTTAGCGCTCACGCCGGAAATAAAACTGGGAAAATATAAAGAATTAAATATTAAACAGGACGGCGCGCAGATTAAAGATGAGAATGTTGAAAAAGTATTAAAAGATTTGCAGGTCATGCGCGCCAAAGAAGTTATCACCGAGCGCGAAATTAAAGACGGAGACAAAGCGCTCGTTGGCATACAAATGTTTTTAGACAATGTGCCGATTGAAGGCGGACAGACGCAAAATGCCGCAGTAATAATTGGCGCGGATTACATTATTCCCGGTTTTGATAAAAATTTAATCGGCGCGAAAAAAGGCGACGCGCGCGAATTCAAATTGCCTTACCCCAAAGAGCATTACCAGAAAAATTTGGCCGGTAAAATGGTTGAATTTAAAGTGGAAATAAAAGAAGTGTACGAGCGCGAATTGCCCGAACTTAACGACGAATTTGCGAAAAATCTTGGGGGCAAAAGTTTGGCAGAGGTAAAAAAGCAAATTCAAGATAATTTAGAACAAGAGGCAAAACAAAAAGTCGAGCAAAAAGCAATGCTAGAGATTTTTGATAAACTACTTGCGTCAACAACCTTCAGCCATTTGCCCGAGCAACTGGTGCATAGCGAAGCGCATAGTATGATTCACGAATTAGAGCATAATGTTGAAGACCAAGGCGGAAAGTTTGCGGATTATTTAACGCATATTAAAAAAAGCGAGGAAGATTTGGAAAAGGATTTTATGCCGGAAGCCGAAAAGCGGCTGAAAATTTCTTTTATCATCGCTGAAATCGTAAAAGCGGAAAAATTGGAAATTACCGAGGAGGAATTAAAGAAAGAAATAAACGAGCAGTTAAAAATTTACGAAGAAAAACCGGAAATGAAGAAACAAGCGGAAAGCGAAGAATTTAAACATTACGTCCGTTATAATATGTTAAACCAAAAAGTGATGGAGAAGTTGAAAGAGTGGAATTTAGTTTAGTTAAAAGTTTATAAAGTTATAAAATCAAAATGTATGCAAGAAAAAATCAGAAAAACAATTTTATATTTTTTAGATAATATTGGCAAACACGCGAGCCATAATGACATTATAAATTATTTAAAAGATAAATTGGGGGAGCTTGATGAAAGGGAAATCAATAATGAACTCCTTAAATTAGCAAGAGAAAATAAAATTATTTCTCATGTTTCGGTTAATAAAGAAAAAAGATATGAAGCGGAAGTGCGGCGGCATTATCATTTTATCTGCCGGCAATGCGGAGCAGTTAGGGATTTATTTATGGAGGCGGGGGCGGTTAATATGATAGCGGAATATGCGCAGCAGCTGGCCAAGTCATATGCAAAAATTGACAGAGTTAATATGAGTTTTCAAGGAATTTGCCATGAGTGCAGAAAAGAAATTAAATATTAATTAGTTAAATTGATTAAAACAAAAAATAGAGAACCCAGCGCGGTTCTCTGTTTTTAAAATAATAAGACGTGCGCTTATTTGACCAAATTCGAACCTATTTTGAACGAAACTGATTGATTGCCGCGCTTCGCGCGGCAGAACCGAAACTGAACGCTCGGGCGGGCCCCATAGCAAAGCCTTCGGCTTGCTACGGGGCAAGCAA
>PFAS01000015.1:6757-8886 GCA_002778635.1 Candidatus Falkowbacteria bacterium CG10_big_fil_rev_8_21_14_0_10_43_11
TTACCCCGTAGGGAAACGAAGTTTCTTCTTCGGGACCCGCTCTCGCTTTCCCGACGCTACTGGATTTCGTGCCGGCGAAGTTGGTGTGCCGTCTAATTCTCAAATTTCAAAAATAATTCCTCTAAAGACATAACATCACCGAAAGATTTATTAATGGTTTCTAAAGATGATTTATACAATTTATGAGACGAAGCCGAAGTGCCATCTTTGACCAGAATAGTCTCTAAATCGCGATCAAACGCTGAGCGTATAGTTGATTCTACGCAGATATTTGTTACAACACCTGATACAATTACTCTTCTGATATTATTTTCTCGTAAAATTTGTAGAAGATTAGTCCCGATAAAAGGGTCATGTCGTTTTTTTGTGATAACATATTCATTTTTTTCGGGTTTTAACGATTTTGTAATTTCACTATCCGCACTTCCTTCTTGAAATGCTCCTAGTTCGGCTATTTTAGAGTTCCTTTTTACGAGCAATCCTCCATCGGAATAATCTTTTGTAAAAACTAATTTGGTAAAAATAACAAGCCACTTTTTTCTCCTAGCAAAAGAAATAAGTTTTTTATTGGTGCTTAACACTTTTTTAAAATTTAAAACTTTTCTGCCTCTTTTCCAAAAAGAACCATTTTTAGTACAAAAAGCATTTTGCATATCTACAATTATTAAAGCAGTATCAATCATACTTATTACCAATTATTCAAAACAAAATCAACAACCTCTGCAGTTTTTTTGTTTCCGCCCATATCTTTCGTTACATTTTTACTCTTTATGGCTCTGTCGATAACCATTTCCATTTCTTCAATCACTCTCGGAACTTTCAGCCATTTTTCTAACGCATACGCTGAAAGTTTTAAAGTACTGATTGGATTAACAATTCCTTTTCCTGCAATATCATCCGCCGAGCCATGCATAGTTTGCAATGCTTCAGTAGTTTTTACACCAAGAAGAATATTTGAAGTGAAAAAAGTTTCTTTTGTCCCCAAGCCATAATAATGTATTAATGTTTCTAGCAATACATCTCCGATTTCATTTCCGCAAATAACTATTATTTTCCTTATGTCTTTTGTAAAAATGTCGTGCAAAAGAAGATGTATTCCGCTGTCAGGTTGCATAATCAGATACTCGTTTTTTAGTTTTGTTTTTTTCATTGCATCATCTATCATCTTTTGTAATTCAATGCCCATTATGTGAAATTTATAAAGAAACAAAATTGTAGAATTTTCAAAATTCAATTCTGCTGCTTTTTCTCTAATAAAATTGAGAATAATCGCAAACAAATCTTCTGAAAATATTGAAGTTATCTCAATTCTTCTTCTTTCTGCTTTGATTTTTTGTGTTGTATAGTACCCTTGTATTTGGTCTCTTATGAAAAGAATGTTTACTACTTTATTACCTTTTTTTACTTTTATGGGAATAACTTTTATTGACTTCGCCTCCCTCCTGAGATAGTAAAGAGTTTCTGCATTTATTGCTGTTCTGAATATTCCTATTCCTCTCTTTTTCAAAAATATCTCGTTATACCTCAAAACATCATCAACCTCTTTATTGCAGATTTTCTTGACAAAAGAATAGGGCTTGGTGTAATAATATTTTTTCAACTCCCAAAATGTATGGGGGTTATAGCCAAATAATTTTTGGAAAGATAAAAAGTCTGCCACCTTAGCTGTTTCTCGTTTATAAATCGCGGAAACAACTTTTTCAAAAACTTCAGCAAGCTCTGGACCAGTTCCACCACCTTCGATTAATCCTATTGTTGGTTTTATATTTGGTGTCATACTATTGATAATTTATTTTATCAAATCATCAACACTTACCTCAAGTGCTTTTGAAATTTTCTTGAGAGTATCAAGTGTTGGATTTAATTTTTACCGGCTTCAATTTTAATGATAGTATTATTGGCGACATCGGACAATCTCGCCAATTTCTCTTGGAAAAGCCCTTTGGCTTTCCTCATCTTTCTTAAATTTTTAGTTATGTTTGATATACTAATATCGTGGTAGTATAATTAAAGTATCAGTTATATTATCTTTCAACTACTTTAATGCTACACCAAAAAATAAAAATTGTAAACAGGCGGCGCATTTCGCAAAGCAAAATACGAAATTCGGCGGCGGCGGAAAGCGAGGG
>PFAS01000071.1:0-1501 GCA_002778635.1 Candidatus Falkowbacteria bacterium CG10_big_fil_rev_8_21_14_0_10_43_11
TTTATGGACTTTATGGACTTATTAGTGCCCCATTAATTTATTAACGTCTACCAGCGTTTCATTGACCGAAGTGTCCGGATTATAAGTATTATATAACAATTCAATAATGCTTTGGGTGTCTAAAGCGGCCGTTTGCAAACCCATGCTGGTCAATCCGCCGGCGATTTCTCCCGTCCGCGCCAAAAGCGCCTCCCGTCGCCGCTGAAATTTTTCTTCCTTTAGCCGAATCAGAGTCGCGGGTTTGAAAGTCTCCCAGATGCGGGGAAAAAATCCTTTTTGCTTATTGGACAGCGGGTCGTAAATTACGACTACATAAAATCTTTTATTCATTATTTTTCCTAAGGAAATCAACTCTTTAATGTAGCTTAAATATTCGGCGGTCTGCATGCGCAAAAGCTCGTTGGTCTGCTCCCGCTGTTTTTTATCCAGCATTTCCAAATAAGGGTCAATTTTAAATTCGCGCGACTGGATTACTATCTGCAAGGGATGCTCTAAATTATTTAAAAAGCTGACATAGGCGGAAACAATCGCGTTTTGTTCGTCTTCCGATTTTAAAGCGAAATTAAGGCTGGACACCAGCGTTATGGAACGCATCGTGCCGTCTTTCATCACGATAACGTCATCGCGAATTTCCGCCACGTCCAAATAGCGCTGGGTGGTGGTGGATATTTTATTGCTGGCTAATTTGTTTTTCATGTTCAAATAATTATTACGGATTTAATTTGTTTGCGAACCATTAACACGAACCCTTATACGGACTTAACTGTCCCTGCAACTATACGAATACTGCGAATTTTGTTTTCTTGTTTTTTTTAACTTTTTACTTTTTACTTGCATTCTTCTTACTTCTTATTTATAGTCCATAGCTTTAGCGAAGGACTACTTCTTACTTATGTATCCTCATTCTTATGCATCCTCATTTCCCCCTTGGTACGCTCCGCCGGTATCAACGATTAACGCCGCTTCGGCTAATTTTGAGCGGGCGTAAAGCGGCTTTGGCTGGATTTTGATAACTTGTTTAATCTCTATTTCTTCTTCTTTCAGTTCTTTTACCTCTTTGCCCAGCTGATTGTTCCAAACGCGCAATTTTGGCTTTTTTAAAGTCTGGATTACGTTTAAAATAAAATAATGGAAGGGCCGGCCGTTTATCCGCAAAAAAGCGATGATGCCGCCGACGCCAAAGCATAATACCGTTAAGGTAATAAACAGCGCCAAGTCGGATAGCTTGTAAGCAACCGCGGAAATAAACATGCAAACGAGCATAATTACGAACTGCCGCACCGTGATCGGACCGATTATTTTATCTTCTACGTCAATAAATTGAGGGACAGTAAATTGCTGCATATTAAATTAGTCAAAAGTCTGTAAAGTCATCGGATAAAATTCCTTTGACTTTATGGACTTTATGGACTTTCAACTTTATGGACTTTATGGACTTTATGGACTTTATGGACTTTATGGACTTTATGGACTTTATGGACTTTATGGACTTTATGGACTT
>PFAS01000071.1:1527-8314 GCA_002778635.1 Candidatus Falkowbacteria bacterium CG10_big_fil_rev_8_21_14_0_10_43_11
TGGACTTTATGGACTTTATGGACTTTATGGACTTTATGGACTTTATGGACTAAACTCTTAGTTGTCTGTTTAATTCCAGTATCGCATTAAATTCTTCTTTTGTTAAGCCGTTACCTTGCGTTTTTAAAAGCTCTTCCACCGGCTGGTTGCCGGTCAAACTTTCCTGACCGATAGCCACATAACTTAAATAAAGCGGGCTATGGCGCCAGGCGTTAATTCCCTGCTGGCGGCGAGTAAAACTTTCTCGCTCCAGCAATTTTATTTTATTTTGGATTTTACCCGCGATCACTTCCAAACTGCCCCCCAAGCGGCGGAAATTAATTAAATCCAAATTAGCCAGTTCTTCAATCGGCCCTTGCAAACGGCTTGGCGGCTGCATGATGTCATCCATTCTCGGCTTGTCCGATTGACTGACGGCAAGGCGCGACCGGTCCATTTTTACCATCTCCGGCTCCGGTTTTTGCTGGCTGGAAACTTTGGAAATTTGCGTTTTTTTCTCGTCCCTCGCCGCCGGTCTCTCGCTCCTGACCGCCGGTAGCGGCGGCGCGAGTTTTAATTCCTCTGCTTTTGGGCTGATTATTTCTTTGCTTAATTCAGCCAAGTCTTGTTTCAGATCACTTTCCGGTTTTTTTTCTTCTTTTATTTTTGCCGGCGGTTCAACGGCCGGCGCTTGCTTGGCTAATTTGCTGAAATCATATTCAATGTCGCGCGTTTTTTCCAAATAATCCAGCGGCGCGCTTTGGGGCGCGATTGGCGATATGGCCGGTTTTTCTCTCTGCTTTTTGGCTAAATTTAAAATCGCTTCCGCTTGCTCGCGCGTTAAACCCAAGCCGCCGTTAACCGGCTCTTTGGTTAAAGCGTCCCGCGCGGAAATAAAATCCCTGATGCCTTTTACAAAAGTTTTAATAATATTTTGCAACTTCACTCGCCGTTCCGCCTGTCCGCCAATGCCGGCTAAACTGATAATTTCCGGCGTAATGTTGGCAATAAAATCATCGCCTGCGAGCGGCAAAACTAACTCTGTTTTTTTCGACAAAATTATTTTTTTAAATTTTGGCAAGTCTTTCGCAAAAACCCCGCTTTCGCGTTCCGGCTCGGGCATTGTTTTAACTTCGCTTCTTTGCAAACTTCGCTCCTTTAGTCCCCTCGCCCGCTCCGGTGGGAGAGGGGTTAGGGGTGAGGGTATCCCTAAATAGCTCGCGACTGGCAAAAAAATTTTATCCGCCAGTTCTTGCCGCAATTTTTCCGCCCGTTCGCGCGGCAAATGATGTTCTTCCGTCAAAAACTCAACCAAACTCGGCCACGGAATTTCTTTAACCATTATTTTAATAACCGCGGACGCGAGTTCCACGCCGTAGTTTTTTTCTAATTCGCCGATTAGGCGCGTCGCTTCCGGCGATGTTACCGCCGCCTGCAGTTCCTTGGGCAATTGTTTAAATTTTTCCAAATATCCGAACATAAATTTAAAAGCTATTTACTAATTTTAAATCCAATTTCTTGTTTTGTCTCGTTATCTTTATTATATCCACGCGTTAGACAACGCAAACTCATAAAAATCTCGCCGATTTGCTTGTCGTGCCGGCTGTATTTTTTCTCCAATTCATCAAGTTTTTCCGCTAAAACTTTATAACTGCGCCCAATCTCGCGAAACTTTACGAAAATTCTCATGATTGCAATATTAATTTGGATTGCTTTTTCACTGTTTAACACACTGGAAAGCATTGCGACTCCTTGCTCCGTAAATGCATGCGGTTTCCGTCTAATACTCATTTTATCGGATTTGGATATCGCAAATTGCGACTTCCAATTTTTAAATTCTTTGGCTGAAAGTTGAAACATAAAATCTTCCGGGAATCTACCTTCATTTCTTTTGACTTGTTCGTTAAGACGCCCCGTCGACACCCCATACATCAGCGCCAAATCGCGGTCCAGCATCACTCGTTGTCCGCGAATTTCCAAAATTTTATTCTGAATGCTATTTTGAATAATCGGCAAAATATCGCTATTGGGCATTGGGATTTAATTAGTCATTAGAAATTAGTTATTAGAAATTTTCTTAATCTCTTCCTCCACCGCTCTTCTTTCCAGACTTCCGGCCGGATACTGCGCGGCTAACGCCCGCAATTGTTTCAGTTCGTCATTTTCCACGGGTAAAACCGCCGCCGGTTGTCTCGCAATATTATTCCGCAAACTTTCTATCTTTTGGTCTTCCGCCAAGCTTTGGCGATAGCTTTGGACTTCGGAATTAACCTCAAACGCTGGCGTTATCTTTCGTTGCTCGTCCCTTAATACTTGTCCCTTAATACTTTCTTGTCCGTCCGGCTCTTTAACTTGATAACTTTTAACTTTTAACTTTTCTTCTTCCTCAACCGGAATTATTTCCCAGCCCTCGCCGGTATTATTTGGCATGCTGTTTGGGAAAAAAGCCAAATTACGGTACAAAGTCAACAGCTTTTTTACTAATTTTTTCTCTTCCTCGTTTAAAATCGCCGTATTTTTGGCTGAACTTAAATATCTGACGATAGTTAAATTATCCGGCATGGCCGCGCCGTATTGCTTAATGAAATCTTTGAGCCAATTGCTAACGGTCGGCCGCGCCGGCTTGCCGTCTAAAATAAAATCTTTGCGGGTTAGTTTTTCTTGGTTTGAATATAAAATACGGCTTGATTCTTCTTTCCAATCCTTTACGGTCGCCATTTGATACAACAAACCGCCGTTAAGATGAGTCAAAGCATCGGCCGTGCCGCCCTTAAACACGTCAACTAAACCGTTAGAGAAAATTTCTGTTAAAATTTGGCGCTCCTCTTTTTTATCAATCAACGCATCGTAGCGCCGTATTAGCTGATCATTCGCGTCAAACCAGGCGAGCTCCAGCTCGTCTCTAAAACGGCGTTCGTAAACGCGATACTTTTTATAATCAGCGGCTCGTTTGGCAAGCTCTTGTTTAACGTTAATGTTTGGTAAAAATTCATCAATCGGCAAAAGCAAAACCCCCAATATGTCCAAAATCAATTGGCGCATCGCCTCTTCTTCTTTCTGCAACGCCTTAGCGAGATTACTTTCTAAACCGGTAAGCGTAAAGCCATTAATGATAAAATCGTTCATAAACTGGCCCAAAAAACCGGGCGGCAATTGGTGTTTTTCACTGACGAAGTTGATAAAATCATTCAACACATCCGAGTCATAGTAAAACTGCACTTCTTGAGGAAATGTTTTTAATTTGCTAAAAAATTGTTGGGCTCTCTGTATATTCATGTAAGGATATCTTTTATTTCTTTCGCCGCGCCGCTAGCCGCTTTGGACAAACGATTATTAATAGAATCGCTAAATTTATTAAGATCTTTGCCGACTGCGCCAATTAACGCTTTTTTCTGTTCTTCGTCGCCGGCATCTATAATGTCTTTTAGCTGGTCGTAAGTTAAATTTTTAATAAATCTGTCTTTGGCTGTGGCATCGGTTCCAAAAGCGCTATCAACATTCGTAACAAACGCCAGCTTTTCTTTTGCCTCATAAGTATCCTGTCCTTGCAATGCACTTTTGACAACTCCCTTCTTTTCGTCGGATAAATCTTTATACTGTCTGGTAAACGTATTTGTTTTTAAACCACTGGCTAACTGCTTGATGCTTTGTTTAAGCGAACCGTTGTCTAATTCTCTCATAGTGTGCGTCCCGTCAGCGTATCGCTGGGTAATAGTTCTGTCAGCTTTCTCTTGATCTTTGGGATTCGCAGTAGATTCAAGATCTTTAAATAATTTAGTCGCGCCGGCATAATTTTTTTCCAAAATGGCGTCAAATTGGCCCATTACTCTCTTGTCATTATGCATGTCTTTGCCAATCTGCTCCCGCTTTCTTTTGGCAGTATCCAAATCAACAATCTTGCGGCTGGTCGCTTCCATCGCGGCGGCGGCGCGCACATAGACGCTTTTACTTGGATCATCCATAGTCGCGAGAATCGTTTCATTGTCCTCATTTTTATTTTCATTTCTGGAGTCGTCAATTTGCCTGGAGCGGTAATTAGAAGCGGCTTTTAGGTCGCTTTTGCCCGCATCGCTGATTTTTTGGTTTAAACCGGATAGGCCGCGCGCGCCAAGCGCAACGCCGCCAAGCGCGGCCGCTAAACCAGCCCAACCAAGCCCGCCAGTCACGAGGCCAATTCCAGCGCCAACCACTCCGCCCACTCCCCGCCATAGCTTCTTGTTGCTCTCAACTGTTTTCTGCATTTCTTCTTCATTGATTTTAATTTTTGCAAGATGTTTTTCTTGATCTGCAATATCGGTATCTGATATGCCAGTCATATCCTTTTGTAAATCATTAACATTTTTTTGCCATGTTTTTGCTCCACTACGGCTATTAGTGCTCCAAACTTGCCATTCTTTTAAACTTGTATCATAGGAGTAATTTGTACCGTCATCTGTAGTAAAATCTTCTTTATTTTTTATCGCTTTCCCGTGTTTATTTTCAAATTGCTGAATCTTGTATTTGTCGGCGTCAAGATCACTCTGCATTTCCTCTCGCTCTTTTTTCTTTTTGTTAAGCGAATGTTGCCCGGTAAAACGGGATGATAGGGCACGAAAAGGAGCGCTGACAGCTTTGCCGATTCCTTGCTTAACAGTGCCGACGCCGTACGCTAACTTTTCCGCGGCGGTGGTAATCCGCTGGTCGCGGGCGCTCTTGCGCATCGCTGAATATTTGCTCAAAGTATCCGCCACCATACCGTAGCCGGTAAACTTTCTTCCCGCCAATCGGCCGCCTTTCTGTATCCACCCCATCCCCTTACCCGCCATCTGTCCGGCCGCGCCGCCGATCTGCTGGGCGACTAACAAGCCGCCAATCAATAAAGCGATGGTGATAATATATTTTTGAAAATTATCTGAACTGTAAATGTCAGAAAATGCTTGCACTGCAATTGTACTGCTGGCGGACTTAAGTTGCTCGTTAATGCCGGACAGTCTTGAATTATTCTGAGCTCCCGCTAAGCCTAAATTAGCATTCTCGCTAATCTTGTCTGATGAACTTTGCGCCGTTACCAAAGCCAACCAAATAAAAAACGCTAACAACGGTCCGACAATAACCTGCTTGGTAAAATCGCCCCAGATTTGACTGGTATATTTTTGCGCCCCGCTGAAAGCATGCCCAAAAAACACAAACGGGGATAAAATAGTATAAACCCAAAGCATAATCACGCGCATCAGCAATACTGCCAATAAAACTATTATGACGACTGTCGTTATTAATAAGGCAATAAAAGCACCGATCATACCGGCCAATACCGCTAACGCGCTGCTTTGAGCATAAGCTTCTTTGCTCACCTGCGATAACGATAAATATTTATCCAATTGGAATAAACTAGCAAAATTTCCGCCGCCGCCGGTAGAAACGAAAGCATTAACAAAAGTCAGCATCACCACCTGGGAAAAATCAATAATCAGGCCGAAAATCGTGCGGGAAAAATTTATCAATACCGCCACGATTAAAAGTTTCGGCAAAGCTTTTTTCATCTCGTAGCTCGGGATGCGTAAAATCGTGCCAAAAGCGATCGCAAGCAGAATCAACACAAAAAACATATTACAAAGATCCCGCACTACTACCCAGCCGGTAATTACCGCCGGCACATCAATAATTTTATTAAAACTAGCAACATTGATTAAAACTGTTAAAATAACCGTCAATACATACCCTAAAAACATGGATGCTCCAGCTAGCACCCATCCGACCGCGGTCGTAACCCAAATCATAATGCCAGATGGGTTTTGTGGGTTATATGTTTCATCTATTTTTTTTATTTGTTCTTTTTTTTGATTTCCATTAAGAGCAGAGTTATTTTGCGTTCTATTTATTAAATTTTGTCTGATTTCTGCTGAATTAGTACCTTCAACTTCAGCATTGACTCTTTGCAAACTAAAAGAAAGTATGGTGCTGCCGATAATAAAACAAACTAATATAATAATTATCCATTTACTTAAAAAAAATTTTTGCGCAAATTTTTTCATAAACTATATTCCCGGCGTAATAACTCTAATACCCCAGCCGGTCCAAGTATGATATAAAAACTGGTAAACTACGGCGAAAAAACCAACAATAATTAAAATTAAAATTACTAAAAAAATATCCAAACAAATTAATAACATAACTTCTGTTGTCCCAGCCATTTTTCCCGCCGCCTGTTCCGCGCCTCCAGCCACTGTTTTTAAATTTGACGGCGCCCACTCCTCGCCTAACTTGCAGAAAAATTTCTCGCCCAGCACCCAGCGCAGAAAAACATGGATATTGATATAAATCAGCGTCAAACCGAATGTATCAATTAAATTAAGCCACGACATCTTGAGCAACATGCTGGTGCCAAATTTTTTTCCGGCGCCTTCCGCTCCCGCTTGCGCGCCCGTTTGCTCTGCTGTTTTTTCTTTCGCCGCTTTCTTCTTTGCCTCCTCCTGTTTTGCCGCTAAAACTTGTTCCCGCAAACTTTGTCCGGCCTCCTGCTGTTCGTTAGTATCCGGTATCTGGTAGTTAGTATTTGGCATCTGGTATCTGGTATCTGGTATATTGTCACTTCTTGGCTGCTCCAAACTCGTGGGAATGTCGCGAAACTGCAACGGCGCTATATCGGATTTTAGATTTTTGATTTTAGATTTCTGATTTCTTGCTTTTAACTTTTCACTTTTAACTTTTTGGGCTGCCAAATCCTGTTGCGCTTTCCCCGCGAGGTCTTTGTTCTGCAGTAAATCGTCAATTGTCATTATTCCGGCTTCGCTTGACATATATTTTTTGTATGCTATACTAAAAACATAAT
>PFAS01000010.1:0-6411 GCA_002778635.1 Candidatus Falkowbacteria bacterium CG10_big_fil_rev_8_21_14_0_10_43_11
TCAACATACGAACAAGTTTATTCTACCCAGCTAAAGCTGTTTGAGGGCGTGTGATACCCCGTCAGCTTGCTGCGGGGTAGTTCATTTATACTTTATAATTTTATATTACCATAAAATAAAAAAAAAGAGGAGAACATAACAACATTCTCCCCTGTAATTGATAAGATCAATGAACCATCTCACCCACCTAAATGAATCTCAAGGTGGGCGAACCCAGCTTCTTTTGAATAGAGAAGAAGGGGGCCTGGATTTTGTCGAAAAGTAATCGATCTTTTTTGACGTGCTGGTATCTTGTAATCATCCGAAAGATTCTGATTATACCAGACATCAGTATTAGAGGTGATAATTATATAATCACCCCCTTCAAAGAACAATCCCGTATCGCCGGTCTCCCAGTCGTCGGGAGATGCCGGCAACTGTCCTGTGAGGGTGATTGTTTTTACAAAAACATTCACAACTTTTGGAGTTGGTTTGGCCGCTGGCTGTCCGACCGCCCCATACCAAATTTTTTTAATCGGCCCGACAACAAAACCATCTTTATTAATCATGGATTTTGTATCGGACATCATTTGGCTGGCAGAATCAACCACATCGGCAACTGGCTTGAGAAGTTGGCTTTCTCGCTGAATTTCTTGCAGTTGTCGGCTTTTCTCTTTAATTTCCAGCAGAATACTATCAGCCGCTGTGCAATCCGCAATGCTGCCAGCTGCTTTCGCTTCGGCCAATTTAGCACGATAATCTTTTTCACGGTGTGCGATTTGTTCAGACAAAATTTCTTGCATTATTTTTTGCCTAAACTCATCCAGATCTTTCACTTGATTGTTAGTATCGACGCTGACGCTGGTTATCGCTCCGCTGTTGTGCCAATAAGCAAAAGTCAATAAAACCACAATCGTAATTACTGACCAGATATTAAACGGCCAGTAAAATAACGACTTGTGATAGTTTTCAGGCGGACGGTTCAAAACAAAAACCGCGCAGACTAGAACAATGTTGCACAAGAAAAAGAAAACCGTCGCCTGACTGACAACTTTATCAACCCACCCCAGGTACCTGGACATAAAAATCCATACACCTATGTTTGCTAAATACGTCAGAGATATTGCAATTTTTGGCTGAACGCTTTTGTAGAATAAGCTGACAAAATTTATGAGTAATAATACCGCCAGCACTATTGATCCAAGAATGATAGCATCGGTTTCGGAACAACTAGACTTTGTTATCTCGTCATTCAGCCAATCAGCTATGTAAGACGCCGAAGCCCAAGCAACTCCGATGGAAAAAAGTGTGCCCATGCCCACTTGGAAAGCTTTCTTCCCCCCGTCTTTAATCGCGATTTTTACTAACAGAATCGCGAAAGACAATGGGAGCAAAAACGCAATCGCTAATATGATATATCTTGCCATGATAAAACCCTCCTTATTTAGTGGCCGATTCTATTGTCGGCGTGGTTGTTGCTTGCGACGCGGGGGTTACGGTTGGAATCGGCATAGATGTCGGCGTTGGTGTTGCCGTAGGAAATCCAGCCATTTTTTTGGCTAAATTCCATAAGGCGCTAGTCGTATCCATTAACGGTTTAGTGTACTCTGTTGTACCGCTAGCTATGGCCGCATCCGTATTTGCTAGAGATGTTTGTATCCAACTAGTGTCGGATATTTTTTTGTCAATCCCGATAAATGTTTTTAATTTGACTTTATCAGGACTGACGATGGCCGCGGTCGCGTCTATAATTACTCTGGTAACAGAAATAATCAAAGGCGCGGCTTGATACCCGCCGCGTCCATTGGAAGAGACGCTCGCGAACAGCAAGCCGGGAACATCACGCCTATTTAACTTTGGCGCGTGCAATCCGATGGTAATAGCGCCATTATTGTTGACTCGCAATGTTTGCCCCGGCTCCGGCAAGGCATATTTGCCGTCCGGAGTAGTTATACTAACTACCTCAACGGGGGGCACTTGCCAGCCGCGATCATTAACGCTGACGAAGTTAGATAAAAATTCATCTAACTTGAAGCTGGCGATTTTTAGGCCGGCTGCTTTTGGCTCAACCAGCATCCACACATTGTTTTGCGCGGAAAACTGAAAAGCGCTGTCGGCTAGAGCTGGAAAAGTAAAAACTTTTGGATCCAGTCGCCCATTAAAGTCAAAGGCAAAGTCTTGTTGCCTGCCGACTGCCAGCTCGGGAATAATGTTCGGACTTTCTAAGACAGTTGTCGCTGTCTGTTTGGTTAAATACCAAACATCAAGCCATGACATATTTTGCCATTTCCATAATCCAAACATCACCAACACGCCAATCAGTCCAGCGGCAATGCTAACATAAATTATGGAATTTGCGATGCTAAAACCTACTAGCATCGCAATTTCGCAGATTACTATCGCGATCCCCATAAAAAATATTGACTGTAACCATAATAAAGTTGCTAAAGCCACTCCGCCAGCGATGGCATTACCGATCCATCCCATCTTATTATAAATAGGGACATCCAGTAACATTACCAAAGCTATTAAAGCCGCAGTCACCAAACCTAGAAACCAATAAGTTAGGACAACAATTAGTAACGCAATTAATATTATACCGATGATGATTTTTTGTTTCATGGTTTAATCTCCTTTACTTCCATGATCTTTTCAGCCATTTCCAGATAAAGTGGAAAACATCGAAAAGCTCTTTAAAAGATAACACTGACTGTAATGTCAGTTTTTCTCCTTCAACTTTTCCACTACCCCGTTCGCCTTGTTTTGCAATTTGATCGCCTTTCCAGAAGCTAACTAATTCCTGCGGCGTTTCTAAAGTAATAATTAATAGAAATAGCAGGAGATATTGCGAGATTCCTTGTAGGCAGCCGTCAACAGTACTCATTACCGGCGCGATATTAAATGGCAATGTTACTATGAGATAGAACATTGTCCAAATTATACATATAGTAGTAAAAAATTTAGGTGTTGTATTTTTTACGCTATTATACAGCCGTGTCATAGTTGGCTGCTCTTTCGGCTCATTGATAATCTCTGCTATGACATCAGTTTTACTACTGTCAGACAGTGAGCTAATATCAATTATGGCATTTTCTTGCGGATTTAACTCGTGTCCAAATACAATGGTTTTTAATAGGCATAATCCGTAGAAAGTTACCGCCAACAAACTAATAGTAGCGATTACTTTCGGATGAGGATTAAACATATGCTCATCCACAATGTCACCATCTTTTTCAATTTTTTGTTTCTTTGCCACCAATTCCTCAAAAGAAAAACTAAGAGGAATTATGATGGCGCCTATCATCGCCGCATAGATAATTGCATTATCTAAAATGTCCGGCCGCCATAGACTAATACCAGCAATAATCGCGCCAGCCATAGTCCATTTATTATTACTACTTAAGCCGGTTAAAATTAAACCGGCGCATAACAACAAAACGCCGATTTTTATAGCCGATCCAAATAACAATGTGGCCGCTACTATCAACATACAAACAATAAACCTGGTAGCGGCATGCCACAGTATTGTTTTTTTAGTTTTACTATTTTGCCGCCTGGCTTTTGCTCTTTCTAGCCAGCTTTGCCCAGACAAAACTGGCAAAGGAGAAGAAATTTGTGCACTGGATTCAGTCAGCGTATCGCTACGTCGGGCAGTGACACGCACGGTACGGCCGACATTACTATCGCACGGAATAATAATAATTCCCTGCGCGACGCTGGTCGCATCCGTTTGTAATGCGTCTAAATTGGTTGTCAGCGCCTGCAGATTTTCATCTTGCAGATAAAAGGCGATACCCCCCTCCGGTTTGCTATCCGTTGCTTTAGTATAAACAGCAAACGGAATTTCATACTGGTTGGCTTGGTAATTAATTTTAATATCTGTACCAAGTGCCAACTCAATCCTTTTTGGCGGCTGTGGCTTCTTTTTTTTGCCACCCTCGTCATTTTTTTGGTTATTCTGATTTTCAGCCATGATTTTGTCCCTCTCTTCTCTTTTAGATTTTATTTTTTTCTAAATTGCCTCGTTCTGTCCCTGACATTTCCCCTACACTCACAATGAGTGTGGGGGCGCGTTCCTCAACCAAACAAGAAAACTTGCCGGCCGAAGATCCGCCCACACTTATAAATAAATGTGGGGGTAAATCAGGAACATAAAGAGGCAATTTAGTTTTTATGAAGGCGTTATAAACTAATACCCCCACACCGCTACGGGTGCCGCTGCTTGTTTCCCAGACGCTAATAATTGGGCAAATTTTTTAGCGATTAGGCCAAATAAAATGCGTAATTTTTAACGTAAAAAATGTTTATTTTTGTTTTTATAATAGGGAAAGCACCCGTAATGATGTGGGGGCAAAGCCCGCCTTCTCCCGCATTACTGCGGGATACGGCGAGGCAAGCAGCTTATATGCCTTGTTTGTAAGGTTCTAATAACATAACATCATAGCATAAATAAAAAAATATGTCAAGAAATGACATATTTTTATGCTAAAATTAGCTATTTTAAATTATTAAAATATAAATTTTAGTTGTTCTTTAATTTTTATAAAATCTTCTTTAGCCACTTTTGCTATTTTTTTCTCCAGCCGGCCTTTATCAAGTGTGCGCATTTGAAACAATAATACTATTGAATTTTTATCCAAAGACGAACTGTTTTTAGGCAAAAAATATGTTGTTAATTTACCCTTTGCCTTTATATTTGCCGTAATAGGTGCAATGATTATCGTGCTTAAATTATTATTAAGAATATTATTTTGCATTATTAAAACAGGACGAAAACCAGCTTGTTCGTGCCCGGCTACTGGATTTAAGTTTGCTAAAAATATGTCTCCTTGTTTAATATCCATACTGCCTTAATATTATTCAATTTTTGATTGAATGGACAGCCAATCATTTTCTGACGGCAAATCATAAAAATTCATTTCCGACAGCTCTTTTGCGTCTCTCGCTAACTTATGTTCCAGCCAAAATTCCAAAGCTTTTTTAACGACATGGCTTTGAGCGATGTTTTTTAATTTCGATTCTTTTTTTACCTCTTCAACTAAGGAAATAGGCAAAAGCGCTGAAATACGAGTTGTTTTTGTGGTTTGCATATTTTAATATTACATTTTAATAATATCAAATCGTAATATTTTTGTCAATACTTATGGCACATATTTGTTAAACTCTTTTTTCGCCGCGATTTGTTCTTTTATTTTTGGCAGTCGCTTAAGCCGCTTAAAAATTACATAACCCCAAACGCCCTGGCCGATTACCCAAAGCAAAAACCAAAAGCGGGCGGATAAAAACGGCACGGATTCGTAGCAGAAAAATAACAATAGCGCGCCGATTATCGTTCCGGTTAACGCGAAGTTATAGCCGGACAGCCAAAGTTTCGCGTAGAGCGTTTTTTTATTTTGGTTGTAAAATTTCCAAGTAACGGCGATAGACGCGAGAAAAATTATAACGATAATTAATAGCGCGTATTGCCAAAATTTAGTGAGCGGCCCCGGATACAGGCCGAACCACATCTTGAAAGTAAGCCAATTGATCATAGTATTTGGTATTTAGTATGTAGTATCCAGTATTTAGGAAATTATACTAAATACCAGATACTAAATACTAGTTACTGATTAGTGTTTAAGAAATACCATCCCAAAATGGTACGCGCCGGCGGAAAATTCTTCCGTTAGCTCCAGCCCCAGCCGCTGGCAAACCGCGAGCAAATTTTCCTTATTCAGCCGTTCCTCAATTGAGGGTCCAAACGGAGTCGCGATGCGCTTCCAGTCAATGATTATCAGCTTGCCGCCCCGTTTCATTAGCCGCACCGCTTCCCGAATTATCTCGGTCCGCTTGTTTGACTGGTATAATATATTAATCAGCAGGGTGACGTCAAGCGAGGAGCTTTCTATGCTAGTCGCTTTAAACATTTCCAAATTTGACCAGACGATTTTTATTTGTTTAATGTTTTCCTGTTGCGCCCGGCGTTCAATGTTAGACAGCACGTCTTTTAAAATATCCACGGCGTACACCAGACCTCGCTCTCCCACGGCGAAAGCGATGGGAAAAACAAAATGGCCGGTGCGGCCGCAGCCAAGGTCGCCGACCCGCATCCGTTCGCCTATTTGGGCTTTCTCTATTACTATTTGCGGGTCTATTAAAGTGTTGCCGCCGGTTATTTTTGCCATAAATGACAGTTAATGCTGATTATAGTATACAATAATTTATAAGAGTAGGCAACTTTAAAAAAATTGAAAAATTAATAATTTACAGCAGTTGTTTTACCGGTCTAAAACTTTTTCGGTGTATCTCGCACGGCCCATACAACTTCAACGCGTCCAGATGCAGCTTGGTGCCGTAGCCCTTATGCTTGTTAAAAAAATATTGCGGGTACAGGCCGTGCATTTGCTCCATTATCGCGTCGCGCGTTACTTTTGCCAGTATTGACGCGGCGGC
>PFAS01000010.1:6470-9412 GCA_002778635.1 Candidatus Falkowbacteria bacterium CG10_big_fil_rev_8_21_14_0_10_43_11
TAAAATATTTATCCGGTCAATAGTTTCATGGTTGCAAATGCCGATGCCCCAGCCCGCGGCGCGCTCCATAATAATTTTGGCGAAATCGGCGCGCTTATTCGCGCTTAATTTTTTTGAATCGGCAACGGCGCTTAATTCCGCCGGAATTTCCTGAAAATCAAAAATCACCGCCGCGGCGACCACCGGTCCGGCCAAAGGTCCGCGACCGGCTTCATCAACACCGGCAATATGAGTAAAACCTTGGTCGCGAAGTTTAAGCTCATAAGACAAATTAAGCATAGCGCATGGGATAAGAGAAATACAGTAGAAATATGCGTCTCCCCGCCAAGGTCGGCGGGTCGCCGCGAAATACATAGAAATTAATAGAAATATTTCTATGCATATCTATTGTATTTCAATGTATTTCTGTATTTTTAGAATGGCCACCAGCTCTTTTTCTTAGGCCGCTCTTTAGTTATTTCGGCAAAGGTTTCATCTTTAGAGATTTGCTGTTCCGCCATCGCTTGCAGGCGATCAAGCTCTTCCTGCACCAGCGGGCCGTCGTATTCGCCCGCGTGCGCGGTTTGTCCGGCATAACGGGTTTGGCGCTGGTCCAAATGCAGATTAAAAGTTATTTGGCCGCCTTGCTCAAAAACATAGCAATGAAAGCGCGGGTAAAAATCGCGCGTCAGCCGGCGCGCAAAACTGTCCCGCCCGCTGTGGCGGTCGTGAATGTACGCGTAACCGGCGCGGCGCAAAAAATTTGCCGGTTGTTCTTGAAGTTGATTTTTATTAATAGTTAATTTCATTATTTATGATAGTTTAGTATAGGTCATTTTTTTCAGTCCCTGCCACCATTCCATCGGGTCAGTTTTGATAGCCTCTTTCAATAATTTTTTTGCCGAATCGGTTTCCAACGCAGCTAAAACATTATCCACCCATCCCTTTGCTTTTGGATAACCCAAATTTATATATTCCAAACCACAGATCGCCTGTTCCAGCCAGTCTGCGTCTTTTGCGATAACGCCTGTTTTAGTATTACGTTGTTCAATTTCATCAAACATAGAAAGCCATTTTTCTCTCATTTGTTCGGGAAAATTTTGTACTTGTTCAATAAAGGCGCGGCGTTCGCCTTCATTGGTATCTAAATAGCGCGCCGCTACTTTATGGTGGTCGCCAATCCTAATCTCTCCCAAATCATGGATTAATAAAAGCATGGCGCAATGTTCAGGATTTTCTCCTTCCAATTCCGCGAGCACGTAAGCGATTAAAGCCGCTCGCGCCGTATGCTCCGCTACGCTTTCCGGATTATCCACGCCGGCGTACATCCATCCTTTATGCGCTTCACGGCGCAGGAGGCCCCATTCATAAAACGAATTAACAATTTTTTGATAATTTATTTTCATAGTTTTAGTTTAGGAGCCCGACTCTTTATAAGGAGTCGGACTCCTTTGCATTTAACATTTTAATTTTTCTCCAGCCATTTCCTCGCCGCCATCGCCGCCATCGCTCCCAAAGCCGCGGCCGTAATTGATTGGCGGTAGGTAAAATCAGCGCAATCGCCCGCGGCCAATACGCCTTCAATACTTGTATAGACATTATTAGTAGTGGTGATATGGCCTTCTTTTTCGTTTAAAGCAATTTGTCCTTTAAAAATGTCGGTATTGGGAATATGACCGATGGCGAAGAATAAGCCGTCAATTTTCAATTCGGTTATTTCGCCAGCCAAAATATTTTTTATTTTTACGCCCGTTAATTTATTTTCTACCAAATATTCAATTACTTCGCTGTTTAAAATAATTTTAATTTTTTTATTCGCTAGGGTGCGCTGCTTCATAATCTCGCTCGCGCGGAATTCGGCGCGGCGATGTATCAAATAAACTTGGTCGGCGAATTTGGTCAGGAAATTACTTTCCTCCATCGCGCTGTCGCCGCCGCCGATAACCGCCACCGTTTTGCCGCGGTAAAAAAATCCGTCGCAAGTCGCGCAGGTATGCAGGCCGCGCGCCAGCAATTCTTTCTCTTTAGGCAGGCCTAAAGTGCGATAGCTTGAACCGGTCGCGATAATGACCGCTCGCGCTTGATAGGTTTCATCCCCGGCAAATATTTTTTTGGGTTCGCTTGCCAGCTCAACTTTGGTTACGGCGGAAAATTTTATTTCCGCGCCGAACCGTTCGGCTTGCTTTTGCATGTTTTGCATTAATTGCGGGCCGGGGATGCCTTCCGGAAAACCGGGAAAGTTTTCCATCACGGTAGTTGTCGTCGGTTGTCCGCCGGGTTGCGGACCGGCAAAAATCAGCGGTTTAAAACCCGCGCGGCCGGCGTAAATCGCGGCGGTAAAGCCGGCCGGGCCGGAGCCGATAATGATTAGTTCGCGGATGCCGTCAGTTGACATAAAGAATTATTATTAATAAGGTATTTTAATTGTATCCTAATATAGTAAAAAATCAAAATTTTCTTGACTTTAAACCGGTTTTCAATTAAAGTAAAAATATTATGAACGCAACCGAATTAGCCAGAAGAATAAGAATGACCACCAGCGAGCTGTTTGACTCCTTGCCGCAGCTTGGTTTTGACATTGGCCGGCGGGCGATAAAAATTGACGATCGCGTCGCCTATAAAATTATCGCCAACTGGTCAATCTACAAAAAACAGCTGGACGCGAAAAAAATCGCCGCGGGCGAGATGTCCGCGCCGGTTAATGATCCTGCCAAAAGAAAGGCGATCAAAATTCCGCCAAACGTCACCGTGCGGGATTTGGCCGCTTTAGCCGGTCTTAACGTGAGTAAAATTTTAAGCGAATTGATGCGCAACGGCATTTTTATTTCCATGAACGAGAAAATAGATTTTGACGCCGCCTCCATTGTGGGCGCGGATTTGAATTTGGAAATAATTTTAGACCAAGACGCGGGCGTTGCCGGCCAAAGCGACGACAAATTAAAAAACATCATGGAGCGGCAGGA
>PFAS01000010.1:9430-13011 GCA_002778635.1 Candidatus Falkowbacteria bacterium CG10_big_fil_rev_8_21_14_0_10_43_11
TCGTCCGCCGGTAGTGGTCGTAATGGGGCACGTTGACCACGGCAAAACAAAACTTTTGGACGCGATTCGCGAAACGCACGTGGTGGAGGGAGAAGCGGGCGGCATAACCCAGCACATCGGCGCGTACCAAATTGAACGGCGGGGGCAATTGATTACTTTTATTGACACGCCCGGCCACGAAGTGTTTACCGCGATGCGCAGCCGGGGAGCGAAAGTCGCGGACATCGCGATTCTGGTGGTGGCGGCTGACGACGGAGTCAAACCGCAGACGGTGGAAGCTTATCACATTATTGAACAATCTAAATTGCCGTTCGCGGTCGCCATCAATAAAATTGACAAGCCGGAAGCGGACATTGACCGCGTCAAAAGCGAACTGGCGAATCAGTTAAACATAACGCCCGACGATTGGGGCGGCAAAATAATGTGCGTGCCGATTTCCGCCAAAGAAAAAACCGGCATTGATAAATTATTGGATGCGGTTTTATTTTTAACCGAACTGGAAAAAGAAAAAATTTTGGCAAACCCGAACGCGCCCGCGGTCGGGACGGTCGTGGAATCAAAAGTGGACAAGGGCGAGGGGCCGGTCGCGACTATTTTAATCCAGAACGGCACTTTGCGCGCCGGCGACATCCTTTGTTTTAATAACGAGCCCTTGGGCCGGGTAAGAATCATGAAAGATTATAAAGGAGAAATCGTGGTCAAAGCGATGCCCGCGATGCCGGTAAGGATATCGGGCTTAAAAACCAGCCCCAGCATCGGCGACATCGTGGAAGTGGTTTGCGCCAATGATAAGGCGGCTGGCGCGGGCAAGAAAATGCGCTTGGGTAAAATTAAAAAAGGCAGCTTTAAGCCCTCAACCGCGCCGCGCGTTTCTCAAGTTGAAGCGGGCGCGAACGTTAAGTTCGTTAATATCGTTATTCGCACGGATGTTTTCGGGTCAATTGAGGCGATTGAAGAAGCGCTGGAAAAATTAGGCACCGATGAAGTTAAAATAAAAATGGTAAAAAAGGGCTTGGGTAATTTTACGGAAAGCGACGTTCATACGGCTTTTGCAGGCAAAGCGATTGTTTTAGGCTTTAACGCGCAGACCAGCCAGGCGGTAAGCCTGCTCGCGCGCGAAAAAAACGTGGAAGTGAAAAATTTTAACATTATTTACGAACTGGTGGATTTTATCAAACAAAAAATGGCCGGCCTGTTTTCCAAAAAAATAGTAAGAAAAGAATTAGGGACTATTAAAGTGCTCGCTATTTTTAAGACAACCGCTACTGGCCAAATCGTCGGCGGCAAGGTAGAAACCGGCTCAGTTGAGCTTAACTCCAAAATTGAGGCGGTGCGCGATGAAATTATTATCGCTCGCGGCGAACTTACCGGCTTGCAGTCCGGCCGACAAAACGTTACTAACGTTTTAAGCGGGCAGGAATGCGGCGTGGAGTTTAAGGGAGAGCCGGTGATAAAAGGGGGAGATGTGTTGAGGGTGTACAGGGAATAATTTTATTATTATGTCTCGTCGGATAGAACAAGTCAACGAAGTTTTGCGCTCGGAAATCGCTTTAGCGGCCGCGCGCGATTTGGATTTGCCGGGAATGCTGATAACTGTCACCAAAGTTGACTGCGCGCGCAAACTGGATTCAGCCAAAGTTTGGGTATCGGTGCTGCCGGATAATAAAGCCGGCTCGGCTCTGCGGGGTTTGCGCAAACAACAGGGCTTAATTCGCCAAGCAATGGCTAAAAAGATTTTATGGCGCAAATTGCCCAGATTGATTTTTCTGTTTGACGATACGGAAAAGCAGGCCGCGAAACTGGAAGACATCTTCAAAGAAATAAATCTCCACACCTGCCCGTGAGGCATTAACTCCGCAAAAAGGATATTTACTCCCACGTTTTATATATAAATAGGGGGGGGTAATCTAGGAAGGTGTGGGGATAAAAGAAAACAATGGCTAACGATTCCCGCTACAACGAAATTTTGGATAAAATAACCTCCGCCCGCAGTATTTTTTTAACCACGCACGAGCACCCGGACGGCGACGCGGCCGCCTCAATTTGCGCCCTGGCCGAGTGGCTTAAATTTTTAGGAAAAAAGTATTATCTTTTCTGCGCGGACGAGCCGGAGGCAGGTTTGCGTTTTTTGCCGCAAATAGAAAAGATAAGCCGAGATATCGGCGCAGTTGATTTTAAAAATTTTGACGCCGTTATCGTGCTGGACTGCGGCGCTTTGCGCCGGACGAAAATAGAAACCGCCATCAGAGAAAGCCGTCTGCCGATCATTAACATTGACCATCATATTTCCAACGGCCGGTTCGGCGATATCAATCTAGTGGACGCCGAAGCCGCTTCCACCACCCAGCTGCTGTACGAATTGTTTAAGCGCGGCAAAGTAAACATCAGCCGCCAGCTCGCCAATTGCATTTTAACGGGCATTATCACTGATTCGGGAAATTTTGCTTATACCGCCGCCAATTCCCATACCTTTAGCGTGGCGAGCGAAATGCTGGCGCAAGGGGCGAACGCGCGCGAAATCATTAATTGCACCGCTAAAAATAAAAATTTAGCGATGCTAAAAGCCTGGGGTTTTGCCTTGAGCCGCTTGCAATATAACGCGCGCCATGACATCGCCTATACCGTTTTAACGCAAGCGGATTTGGCGGAATTTGGCGTTAATAAACAGGAGCTTGAGGGTTTAGCCAGTTTTCTTAATAATTTAAAAGATGCTAAAATAATATTAGTTCTCCATGAACTGGGCGACGGACGGATAAAAGGCAGTTTGCGGACGAACCGAAACGAGGTTGATGTTGCCAAACTCGCGCAAGTTTTTGGCGGCGGCGGACACAAGAAAGCGGCGGGGTTTGAGGTTGAAGGAAGACTTGTTCAATATAATAATAGCTGGAGAATTGAATAGAAAATTTATTTTAGAGTGTTATGTGAAAAATTGTTAAATTGTTACATTGCTCTGTTGTTACGCAACGCGTTAAAAAAGCATTAGCAATTTAACAATGCAACAATTTAGCAATTTATTATTTTTTAACTTTTCTGCCCCAGGTAAATTAGCCTTGGGTTGATAATTCTAACGCTTATGCCACTCATTCCTACAGTCATTGAAAAATCACAATTCGGCGAGCGCGCCTATGATATTTATTCGCGCTTGCTTAAAGACCGGATTATTTTTTTGGGCGAGCAGATCACCGACGTAGTCGCCAATATTATCATCGCCCAGTTTCTTTTTTTGGACGCGCAGGACAAAAATAAAGATATAAAATTTTATATTAATTCTCCAGGCGGCTCCGTTAATTCCGGCATGGCGATTTATGATACCATGCAGTACGTCAAATCAGACGTTTCCACTATTTGCGTCGGCATGGCCGCCAGCATGGGGGCGATCTTACTCGCTTCCGGCGCGGCGGGCAAACGGCTTGCTTTACCGAACGCGGAAGTGATGATCCACCAAATCATGGGCGGCGCCGAAGGGCAGGCGGTGGACATCAAGATTCAGGCCGAACACATTTTGAAATTAAAGGACAAATTAAATCAAATTCTAGCTAAACATACCGGCCAAAAAATCCCGACCATTGAACGCGACACGG
>PFAS01000038.1:0-6608 GCA_002778635.1 Candidatus Falkowbacteria bacterium CG10_big_fil_rev_8_21_14_0_10_43_11
TGAAAAGCAAAGCGGCTTGCAATTATTAAAGCCCAAAAAAATTATTGAGGGGCAGGGGGCATTTAATTTTTAGATTATATGAAAATTTTAAAATTTGGTGCCATCTGGTGCGTAAGTTGCATCGTCATGAAACCGGTTTGGGAAGAAATTGAACGAGAATTGCCGGAACTCGCAACCGAGTATTTTGACTATGATGAGCGTCCGGAAATAATTAAACAATGGAATATCGGCGACGAGATTCCGGTATTTATTTTTTTGGATAAAGAAGGCAGGGAATTCGCGCGGAAAAAGGGACAAATCAGCAAACAGGAATTGATTGAGTTTATTAAAGAAAATTTATCCCGTTAATTTTTTAACTGGGATTTAGAAAAATAAAAAAGGAGACCGGAGCCTCCTTGTTGAATGTAACGGGCAATGTTTCCGCTTTTACGGGAGCGGGATAATATACCGTTCGTTTTGACGTCTTTTATAATAAAGATTTGGCGCGATTACTATTAATGGCAATCGTGCTAAGCGCCAAAAAAAACGCGGCAGGAGCAATAAATAATAAACCATCTTTTTTCTCTTTTTTTTAGAAGCGCAAAATTTATGCGCCTCTTTAAAACCTTTAGGAGTAATGTAAATTTTTTCCATCTTTTTTCTCCCCTCAATTTAGGCTGTACTTCAGAAATGAGTACAAGTTTCGAGGTTCCAGCCTTTTTTCTATAGTCTGTTTTAAAGCACGTAATTCTAGCAGTTCAATTTTATGTTTAACCGCTATTTCCGTGCCTTCAAGACTAAGAACCAACCAGGTCATTGCATCTATGATTTGCTCCTCTAACGACTTAAGAAGCAATCTTAGATATCTCTCAACTCTCATACTGCTAGAAACCTGTACTTTCATAATTTTTTCTCCTCAACCCTAAAAGTATCTAACCAATGTGGTTAGTATTAATCTTTATCCCGGAAAATAGACCCCCGGGGTTTTAAAAAGAACCAAATAAATAGACCGAGAATTATAATGATTTTAAAAAAATCAACAATCTCCCTCACTTCCATTGTCATTTTTTTATTCCTCGTTTCTATAATGTTCTGTAGGATAGTTACCTATAATATAAAGTATTTTTCAAAATTTGTCAAATGGGAGTAAAAGATGCTTGTAATAAAGCATTTTTTTTATTATTATAATAACATATGACTGCCAACGAACTCCGTCAAAAATATTTAGACTTCTTTAAGTCAAAAGGACACTCGGTAATACCGAGCGCTTCTTTAATTCCGGAAAACGACCCAACGGTTTTATTTACCACTGCTGGCATGCATCCACTCGTGCCGTATTTAATGGGTGAAAAACACCCCGAAGGAACGCGCTTGACTGATGCGCAAAAGTGCGTACGCACCGGCGATATTGACGAGGTAGGCGACGCTACGCACCATACTTTTTTTGAAATGCTCGGCAACTGGTCGCTTGGGGATTACTTTAAAAAAGAAGCGATTGAATGGAGCTGGGAATTTTTAACTGAAATTTTAAAATTGGATAAAAATAGAATCGCGGTATCGGTTTTTGCCGGTGATAACGACGCGCCCTTTGACGAGGAAGCATTTAACCTTTGGAAAAATTTGGGTATGCCGGAAGCTCGCATCGCGAAATTGCCGAAAAAAAATAATTGGTGGGGACCGGCAGGGGAGACCGGGCCGTGCGGAACCGACACGGAAATGTTTTATTGGACGGGCGACCCCGAAAAAATTCCAGAAAGTTTTAACGACGATCCCGAGGTCTCGGGATGGGTGGAAATTTGGAATGATGTTTTCATGCAATATAATAAAACTAAAGACGGCCGTTTTGAACCGCTCGCGCAAAAAAACGTGGACACGGGCATGGGTCTTGAACGCACGCTCGCGGTTATAAATAATTTAAACGACAATTATCGCACCGAACTTTTTTGGCCGATTATAAAAAAAATTGAGGAGTTATCTGGTAAAAAATATGAAGGCAATGAAAAAGCTTTTAGAATTATCGCCGACCATCTTAAAGCAGCCACGATGATTTTAGGCGACGATAGGGGAGTAGCGCCGTCAAATACCGGTCAAGGTTATGTTTTGCGCCGTTTAATCCGCCGCGCCGTGCGTTATGGCAAACAACTTGGCATTACCAAAAATTTTACGGCGGAGGTAGCTGAAGAAGTAATTAAAATTTATCAAGATGTTTACTCGGAAGTTAAAAAGAATGAACAATTTATAAAAGATGAATTGCAAAAGGAAGAAGAAAAGTTTGATAAAGTATTAAAAAGAAAAAATACAGAGATAGAAATTAAAGAAGTATTAAGAGAACCTATTTTGTGGCTAGACAAAGAAACTAGTGCTCAAGTTATTGCTATTCCTGCAAGAGATTATAAAGTTAATAGAGATAAAGAAGAAGTTTATAAAGATTTTGGTAGAGAAATGTTTCAAGTGTATCAAAAGACGGGGTATCCGTTAGAATTAGTATTAGAGGAATTAAAAAAAGATAGGTACTTGTCAGATTTTTTTATAGAGATAGTAACAAAATCTTTTCAAGAAGAGATGAAGAAACACCAAGACCTTTCCCGCACCGCCTCCGCCGGAATGTTTAAAGGCGGGCTCGCGGACGCAAGCGAGGAAACAAAAAAATTGCACACGACCGCGCATTTAATGCTGGAATCACTGCGCCGCGTTTTAGGACCGCATGTCAGCCAAAAGGGAAGTAATATTACAGCCGAGCGCTTGCGCTTTGATTTTTCGCATCCGGAAAAAATGACGGCGGAACAGATGCAACAAGTTGAAGATTTGGTGAATGAACAAATAGCCAAAGATTTGCCGGTGCGCTGTAAAGAAATGCCGCTGGAAGAAGCTAAAAAACTCGGCGCGACCGGAGTTTTTAAACATAAATACGGGGAAAAAGTAAAAGTATATTCCATTGGAGATTTTAGCAAAGAGATTTGCGGCGGTCCGCATGTTGAACATACGGGAGAATTAGGCAAGTTTAAAATAATAAAAGAAGAAAGTTCGTCCGCTGGAATTAGGAGAGTAAAAGCCACCTTACAAATTACGAATCCCGAGTACTCGGGACGAATATACGAATCAAATCACAATATACGAATCAAATCACATGGAAAAAATTAACTCAGAAAACAATTTAGAAGAAAATAATTTAAAAGAAACTAAAACTGAGTTACGCGCGCAATGGGACGAAATTTTTGATAATTTAATCCAAAATCAATTCAGCGCGGAAACAAAAGAAAAAATCAAAGACGCTGAATTTAAAAAAATAATGGCAATATACCAAGAGCAGAAACGCCCTGAAGAATCTTATCAAAATTTAAGTAGGGAATTAAGAAAAAACAACAATGAAATTGAAAGACTGGCGCTATTTTATAAAGACATATTTTATAATTCCGAAGGAAGCGCGGCTGAAAATAAAATCCGCGGTTTAAGTATTGCCGCTGATTTTGTAAATTTGCTCACTGACGAACAGCAAAAAGAATTTAGGCGATTACATAATTAACGGACGAATATGTTAAAAATATACAACACTTTATCCCGCAAAAAAGAAAACTTTAAGCCAATTAAAGATAACGCGGTTACTTTTTACCATTGCGGGCCGACCGTATACTGGACGCAACACATCGGCAACATGCGCGCGGTCGTGATGTGCGATTTAATCGTGCGTTCGTTGGAATATTTGGATTATAAAGTAAAACTCGCGCGCAATTATACCGATGTCGGGCATTTAACGAGCGACGAGGATGAGGGAGAAGACAAACTGGAAAAAGGCGCGAAGCGCGACAAAATTACGCCGCAGGAAGTCGCGGATAAATATATAAAAGTGTTTGAGAATGATATTGCGGCGTTAAATGCGAGACCGGCCGACATTAAACCGCGGGCAACCGATACTATCAAAGAAATCATTGAGATGACGCAAAATTTATTGGATAAGGGATATGCGTATCAAACGGAACTCGCGATTTATTTTGACGTTTCTAAGGCAAAAAATTATACGCAATTATCCGGCCAGAATTTAGCCAAAAATATCGCGGACGCTGGGAAAGGAGAAGTGAGCGACCCGGACAAAAAAAATTTCGCTGATTTCGCCCTGTGGTTTTTTAAAGCCGGCGCGCATAAAAACGCGATGCAGACTTGGGATTCCCCATGGGGAGTCGGGTTTCCGGGCTGGCACATTGAATGTTCCGCCATGGCCAAAAAATTTTTAGGCGGTACGCTTGATATCCACATGGGCGGAATTGAACATGTGCCGGTGCATCACACTAACGAAATCGCCCAGTCCGAAGCCGCCAATGGCGTTAAATTCGTCAATTATTGGCTCCATAACGAGCATTTAACCGTCAACGGGGCAAAGATGGCCAAATCCGAAGGTACGGCTTATTCTTTGGGCGAAATAACAGCTAAAGGATATGATCCGCTCGCTTTGCGCTATTTCTTTTTAAACGCGCATTATCGCTCCAAACAAAACTTCAGCTGGGACGCCATGGACGCGGCGGCGGCCGGTTTAAAAAAATTGCAGAATAAAATCATTGACTTGAAAACAGCGGCCGAGTCAGCTAACGAAAAAATCAACGAATCAAGCGTAAACGAAAAATATCGCGGTGAATTCATCAAGGCGGTTGAAGACGATGTTAACATTCCGCAGGCGCTGGCCGTGCTTTGGGAAATGCTGAAAGACGGCGGTTTGACGGCTGACGAAGCGCTCGCGACCGCTTTTGATTTTGATAAAATTTTAGGATTAAATTTGGCCCGCGTCAAAGCGGAAAAAACGGCCGTTCCCGCCGAGATTCAAGCACTGACGGATAATCGGCAAAAGTTTAGGGAGGTAGGGGATTTTGCGGAAGCCGACAGAATCAGGCAAGAAATTGAAAAAATAGGATATTTGATAGAAGATACGGCGGACGGATCAAAATTAATTAAAAAATAAAATTTTATAAAAATCCCGCTCATCGGGGTTTTATTTTTTATATTTTATGTTATAATAAAAAAGTTGATAAAATTTTATCCTCATGCGTAATGTAAAAATAAAAAAAATAGCGGCAGTTTTTTTAATCGCGGCTTTTTGCCTCCCAAATTTTGCTTTCGGGCAAACAATTGATAACGCGGCCAATCAGGAGATAACCGAATTACAAAATCAAATTGTCGCCAAGCAAAAAGAACTGGAAGAATCCAAAGGCAAGGAAGATGAGCTAAAGAAAAAAATAGAAGAAAAGCAGTCGGAACAGGCAAATTTGAAAAACCAAATTTCCGTTCTGGACAACGGCATCGCCAAAACCGAAATGGAAATAAAATCAACGCAGCTGGACATTGATAAAACCGCTTTGGAAATCAAAAAAACAACTTTAGAAATACGAGAAACCGAAAAAGACATTGGGCGCAAAAAAGATTATTTGGCGTCGGTTCTGCGCCTGATCGCCCAAAGCGGGGATAAAAATAGTTTAGAAATATTGTTGGCGCACAAATCGCTCTCGGAATTTTTAGACCAGCTGGAATACGTCAAAGATTTGAACGCGAGCTTGGAAGAAGTTTTAGGGAAAGTAAAAGCGGTTAAGGCTGATTTGGAAAAACAAAATGAAGGTTTAAATAAAAAGAAAAAAAACTTGGAAGATTTAAAAAAAGAGTTAGCGAATAAAAAGGCGGAAATTTCCGACCAAAAAATCAATAAGCAGTTTATTTTGGATAAAACGAAACAATCGGAAAAAGAATACCAAAAAATGCTGGCGGCGGCTAAAGCGGAACAAGAAAACGCCAACGCCTCAATCATCGCCGCCGAACAAAAAATCCGCCAAAAACTCGCGGAACAGCAGGGGATTAACGGTTTAAAATTCAACGACGCGGGTTTCGTCTGGCCGGTGCCGCAAAACGTCATCACCGCTTATTTCCATGACCCGGAGTATCCTTATCGGCACATATTTGAGCATCCGGCGATTGACATTCGCGCGGGGCAAGGAACGGCGATTAGAGCCGCGGCCACGGGTTATGTGGCGAAAGCTAAAAATGCCGGCTACGGTTACAGTTATATAATGCTCGTGCACGGCGACGGGCTGTCTACGGTGTACGGGCACGTATCCGGCATTGCCGTGGAAGCCGATCAATTCGTGGCGCAGGGGCAAGTCATCGGCTATTCCGGCGGCATGCCGGGCACTCCGGGAGCGGGTTATTTAACCACCGGCCCGCATCTGCATTTTGAAGTGCGGCTGAACGGGATACCGGTGAATCCTTTGAGTTACTTGCCATAATTAAAGATGTAAATATAATGCAAATCTACAAATTTATGCAAATACTGCAAAATTAATAATTTGAATGTCTTGAATAAAAGGTAATATTGTTTCATATCAAAAATTTAATTTATCGGTAAAAACATTCAAATATAATTTTTGTAGCATTTGTATTTTAATTTGCAGTATTCGCATTATATTTTTATTTTATGCCAACACAAGAAGAAATAATCCAAAACTTATTTCCGCATATCTGCCAAATTTTAAAAGCGGATGGTTTGCATTTTCGTCCGATGCGCCGGATAAGAGAGATTAACACGAAGAAAAGCTATGTGGTCGGTCGGATTAACCTGAAAACTAAAACCATCACGCTTGATTTATATACGGCGA
>PFAS01000038.1:6646-6907 GCA_002778635.1 Candidatus Falkowbacteria bacterium CG10_big_fil_rev_8_21_14_0_10_43_11
CTCATATTCAAAAGCCCCCGTATTACCAAAGATATCGGGGGCGTTTAATTATCCGCCAGCATTATCCGCGTTTTTACAAACAGGTAAATAGAAATATTGAGGTGATGAAAAGAGATAAGGTAATAAAGGAGTATTTTATAAAATTTGACAAAAATAAAAGCACTGTTAAATTTAGATAAACCCTGTCCGTTATGGGCAGGTTCCCAACTCTCGCATGAGAGGGGATAGCTCATTTTAGGAGGTAGTCGTCATGACCACCGA
>PFAS01000038.1:6951-7138 GCA_002778635.1 Candidatus Falkowbacteria bacterium CG10_big_fil_rev_8_21_14_0_10_43_11
CACTATTTTTAATCGTTGATGGCCCAGGAGAGCTTGATATAATATTTTCTTATTTCAGGTCTTCCATCGTTCGGTTTCAAATAGTACGGCAACTCAATCCGCCATTAGAATTAGACGAGCTTTGCAAGAAAGGAAAACAAGAGAAACTGAAAGAATGTTTTATTGTAGGCATGGTAATGGATTTTGA
>PFAS01000037.1:0-4906 GCA_002778635.1 Candidatus Falkowbacteria bacterium CG10_big_fil_rev_8_21_14_0_10_43_11
TTTGGAAAATCAGGCAAAACAGCGTGGGCGGCGCTTTGCGCCGCCCACTCCGCCGTTCCTTCAAAACCCTTGAGTTCTATTCTGGTGCGCGGGAGAGGACTTGAACCTCCACGCCCTTTCGGGCACAGGCACCTCAAGCCTGCTCGGCTACCAGTTACGACACCCGCGCTCTTTTTACATTGTACGAGAACGGCAGTAAAAATAAAAGAGGTTGCCGGCGCGCTCAGGTTATCAGAGACGGATGTTAAAATCTCAAGATATCAGTTTTATTTTCTGACATTTTGGCATTCTAACACCTCCTTGGCCGCCACACTTCTAAAAATGTGGCGATGAACCCTGATAAACTGGGTATGTCGGCAACCGTAGTTTTAATTTTTAACTTCTTCTTTTTTGATAAGTTTAAGCCGTTTATTGTAGCCGCGTTTCAAAAAATAAAGTTTGGCGCGCCGCACCTTCGCTTCTTTTTTGATTTCAATTTTAGTAATCGTCGGCAGATGCAGGGGAAATATTTTTTCCACGCCGACGCCTTCGGACACTTTGCGGACGGTAATTGACGCGCCGGCTTGTTTGCCGTGTTTAACCGCGAGCACGATGCCTTCAAAATGCTGTATGCGCTCTTTCCATTCGCCTTTGGAGTTTTGCTCTTTGATTTTTTGGTACACGCGCACGGTCATGCCGGGCTTGATGTCGGGGATAATTCGCTCTTCTTCTTTTATCTCTTTGGAGTGTTGCTGTTTTTTTGCTTCGGACATAATAAAAATTTATGATTTTAGATTTAGGATTTATGATTATGTTATAATACTCGTTGTTTTTTGTCAACTTTATTGATTTTTAATGATTGCCGCCACTTCCGCGGTTGCTTTTTCCAATTGGCCGGTATGGTTAATAACTTGAAAATCAAAAAATTTTGCCTGCATCAGTTCGTTTTGCGCGTTACGCAGGCGCAATTCCAATTCTTCGGGCTTGATGTCGCGGGCGCGCAGGCGGCGTTCCAGTTCTTCCCAGGAATCCGGCTTGATAAAAATTAAAACCGCGCCGGGATAATGTTTTTTTAAATAAAGCGCGCCTTGCACGTCCAGCACGGCGAGCGGCAGGAGGTTATTTTTTTGGATGCGTTCAACTTCCGATTTTAGCGTGCCGTAGCGCCTGCCGTGCACCGCGAAAGTTTCCAAAAATTCGTCAGCGGCGATTTTAACTTTAAATTCCTCGTCGGTTAAAAAATAATAATGCGTGCCGTCAATTTCGCCCGGCCGTTTTTGCCTGGTCGTACAGCTAATCGTTTCTTCAACTTCCGGCAGAAGTTTTTTAACGCCGTCAATAACGGTGTTTTTGCCGACCGCCGAAGGGCCGGAGATGATAAAGAGGGAGAAACTAATTTTATTTGGCATATTTTATTAAGGTAATAAGCGTGGGTTATGGCAGTAGTTTTTAAAATCCAAATGCCAAATATCAAATGTCAAATCAAATCTTAAATCCAAATGTCAAAAAGTTTGTTAATTTGGCATTCAAGCATTTGACATTGATTTGTCATTTGAAATTTGTCATTTAATTTTTTTCAGCAACTCTTTTAGCTCCTTCGACGTCTCGCTTTTAAACTCTCTCCACTGTCCTGCCAAATCATAAAATCCAAGCGTTTGCGCGTGCAGCCATATTCGGTTTAAAGCCAGCTTTTTATTTAACTCTTTTGTTCGGCGCGTGCCGTATAAATCGTCGCCCACCACGGGATGGCCGTAAGCGGCGAGGTGTACGCGGATTTGATGCGTGCGGCCGGTTTTGATTGTTACGGACAGTAAAGCGTAGTTGATAAAATGTTTGGTAACCGCAAATTCAGTAACGGCCGCGCGTCCGCCGTGCGCTTGTGAATGCGCGGCCATTTTATAGCCCTGCGCGCTGCGCGAAACGGGAAAATTTATTTCGTCCGATTCTTTGGCAATATTGCCGTAGACTAAAGCGGCGTAAATTTTTTTTGTCTCCCGGGTTTGAAACTGTTTTTTTAAATGGTCAAACATGGCGTTCGTTTTGGCGATAACAAGCAGGCCGGAAGCGTCTTTATCCAAGCGGTGCACGATGCCGGGCCGCGAGGGGTTGTCGCCGATTTTGCGCAAACCGGGATATTTTTGGTCTAGTGCGTCCGTAAGCGTCGGTTCAACGATGCCGTTTCCGCCGTGGACGATTACGCCGGCCGGCTTATTGATAATTACATAGTCATCGGTTTCGGCAATAATTTTAAATTTCGGCAAGGCCGCTTGTTTGATTACTTCTTTGTTTTGAGGTTTTACTTTAATGGTTATTTTGCCGTTTGCCTGGACTTTGCAATGCGCGTTGGCAATCTTGCCGTTCACCAAAATCTCCCCGACTTTAATCATCTTCTGCGCTTGCGAACGCGAAAGTCCAAGCTCGGCTGCCAAAAAAATATCAAGCCGCTGGTTGGCGTCCGCTGGTTTTACGGTTATTGTTTTGTTGCTAAATTGCTGCATTGTCAAATTGTTATTTTATAAACCCGCTAATTTTTTAAGTTCTTTATTCATCAGCAGCCCAAGTGAAACGGCGTAAACAATCGCCGCGAGCGAAAGGGCTGATATAAAATTAAGGGAGGGAGATAAGTAAAGAATCAAGCCCATTATTAGTGAGGCCAGAAACGCTTTTAAAAATATTTTTAAGTTCGGCGCGAATTTTAGACAGTAAAAAGCGATGACAAAAGTCAGAAGCGACATTGCCGCTTCCGAATAAATCGTAACGCCGGCCGCGCCAAAATAAGAATAGCGCGGGATAAAAATCAGATAGCCGATTAAAGAGGTAACGGCGACGAAACCGTAAGCCGGAATTAATTTTTTTTGTTTGGCAACGGCGACAACGGCGTGGGAAAAAATCGCGCCCAGATAAATCGCGCCGCAGGCGATTATCAACAGCCGTAAAATTCGTCCGGAGAGCGCAAATTCTTGGCCGGCGACCAAAGCCATCAAAGGCGCGGCGACAAATTGCGCGCCGATCATTAAGGGCAGGGCAAAAATCGCGAGCGCGTCAAAGGAGCGCTGGATTATTTGGTTTGCTTCGCTTGCGTCGCCGCGGCTGAAAGCGGCGGTAATTTGCGGCAGGGCGATGCCTGATAAAATAAACGGCAAAGTTATCAAAATATCAATTACGCGGTAAGCCGCGCCGTAAAGCCCGACCTCCGCGGGCGATTTTATCAGCGATAAAATAATAATATCGGCTTTGAGATAAATTAAATTCAGCGCGATGGTAATGGCGAGCGGCCAAGCTAACGCGATTATTTCCCGCCAAACGGCGCGGTCAAAGGCAAGACGCAGGCGCGCGAGCGGTAAAGACAAAAGATAGCTGACGATTAATTGCGCCAAACCGCCGGCTACGGTCGCGGCTACCATGCCGAGCAGGCCCCAATCGCCGGCCGCGGCCGCTATCACCGCTCCGGTTAAAATAATCCGTCCGCCGACTTCCGCAAGCGACGCGCGCGCCATTAATAATTTGGTTTGATAAAGCCCGACGAAAATTTGGCAGAGCGCGGCAAAGAAAAAAGACAGCGAGGCGATGGCGATGCCCAGTTTTACTTCCGGCGCGTAATTGAACATCAGCGCGGTCAGGGGCGCGATGCCTAAAAAAATCAGCGCGGTCAGAAAACGGAAAGTAAAAAGATTATTTAATATTTTTTGTTCGTTGACATTTGGTTTAGCCAGTAATTGCGAGGTAACGATCGTTAAGCCAAAATCAGCCAAAATGCCGAAAAATTGCGCGTAAGCCATAATGGCCGCGTAATGCCCGAAACCGGCCGCGCCCAAATAGCGGGTAATAACGGCAATGGAGACGACGCCCAAAACAGTCGCGATTATTTTCGCGCCAAAGTTGACGGCGGTATTGTAGGCGATGGAACGAAACATAGAGATTTTTAGAATTACGCAGGTAAGTAACGGCGATATGATTAATTTATGATTTTATAAAAATTGCTCCATTGTTAAATTGTTACGCTACGAAACTTGTAATATTCGTAAGCAATTTAACAATTTAGCAATTTAACAATAAACGCCGACAAAGGTCATATCCGCCTGATCAAGTATTTTCCTCCCATTCTTTACTTATCGTATTTGCTTTATTGCCTTCTGTCAAATGTTTGTGGTATAATATAAACAGATTTCCACATGTTCAAATAGTTATTACAGACCTCAATCGCCAGCAAACCTTTAATACGAATACTTTGTACGGGTTTATATTATCTCAGATGAATGCGAATGATACGAATGAACGCAAAAAGTTTGGTATTATAATTCGGGGCATTCGTATTCTTATGAGTTGTTTTAAGTCCGCACGAAGAATTCGTATTAATGGTTCGCAGAAACATATAAGTAAGTATTAACTAATTGAAATATATAATTAACTTAAACTTTAAAATTATGTTTAAGAAAAAAGCGTTATCGTTTATTGTTTTAGGCGGCTTGTGTTTGTCGTTTGCCTGGGCGCTGGCGGTCGTGCCTAATGTCATCGCCGATGATGGCATAATAGGCAAAATAAAAAATGCCTCTAATGATAATTCGGCTAGTATGGATAATGTTGCTGGACAAGTCTACGGCAGCAACAAAGATATAAAAATCAACAACATCATTACTACAGTAATTAATACTATTCTTGGACTGTTAGGCGTAATATTTTTAATCTTAACTTTGTACGCCGGTTTTACCTGGATGACCGCCATGGGTAATGATGAGCAGGTAGGCAAATCGAAAAAGATTTTAACGGCGGCGATTATCGGCATGGTTATTGTTGTCACCTCTTACGCTATTTCCGATTTTGTCTTGAATGCCTTAAGCAATATTAAATAAAGTTTAAATTAAAATTCTATCTAAAAAGCCCCGCCGGTTCGGCCGGGCTTTTTTTGTTTTTTTACCCCCACACTTTT
>PFAS01000037.1:4955-6530 GCA_002778635.1 Candidatus Falkowbacteria bacterium CG10_big_fil_rev_8_21_14_0_10_43_11
AATAAGATAGAATGAAATAAGTCAAAAGTCCTTAAAGTCCTTAAAGTCAGAAATCCACTTTGTCGCGGAAATTAAGGGCAAAATTTATGTTATTAGCATTGGTTACATTATTTATATTTTTGTTTGCCTGGTTAGCATGGAAGCGGCTGGATTGGGCAGCGGCATTGGTAATTACGGCTTTGCCCGCGTACCAAATTAGGTTTAACATTTTGTTTTTGCCGTCAAATTTGCTGGAAGCGATGATTATCGTTTTATTTTCAGTTTGGCTGGTAAAATCTTGGCGCGCGCGCGAGTTGCCGCTGTTTAATAAACATTTGTCCAATGTCAGACACTACCCGATTTATGTGGAAATAATTTTACTGCTGGCGATTGCCTTTGTCTCGGCCGGCGTCAGCGGTTTTTCCAACGCGAGTCTGGGGATTTTAAAAGCGTATTTTATGGAGCCGATAATGTTTTTTATCGTTTTGGTTAACATCTTTAAGGCAAAAGAAAACAGGGAAATAATTTTTTGGGCGCTGTCGGTATCGGCGCTGGTCGTTTCAATAGTAGCCATTTATCAGCGGCTGACCGGCGGTTTATTGCCGTTGGCTTGGCAAGGAAGCGGGCGCGTAACCGGAGTGTTCGCGTATCCGAACGCGCTCGGATTATATTTAGGGCCGATAATTATTATATTGTTTGGCTGGATAATTTATTTAGCTAAGAATTTTCAATTGGCAATCCCGAGTACTCGGGACAATTTTCAAACAATTTTCAATGCTAAAATTTTCAATGTCATGTTTGTTGGCGCCACATTTGTTTTATCAATTCTAGCGATTTATTTTGCTCATTCCCAAGGCGCTATTGTCGGGTTAGCGGCGGCATTGATTGTCTTTGGAATTTTATATAATCTGCGGATGCGGCTGCTGGTAACAATCGCATTGGCGGCGGCTGTTGTTATTTTAGTTTTAAATCCGACTTGGCTCGCGCGTTTGCAGAGCAAGATAATGCTGCGCGATTTGGACGGGCAAATCCGCCGCCAGCAATGGACGGAAACGAAAAAAATGCTTACGGACGGCAAATTGCTTTTTGGCGCCGGGTTGGCAAATTACCAAACAGCCGTCGCGCCGTACCATCAGGCGGGAATTTTCGTTAAAGATTACAATGACCCGGATTTTCAGCGCAAGGTGGTTTTTAACGCCGACTACCGCCGCAAAGTCTGGCAGCCGCTGGAAATTTATTTATATCCGCATAATATTTTGCTGAACTTTTGGGTGGAGCTTGGGTTTGCCGGCGTGTTATTATTTATTTGGATAATTGGGAAATATTTAGTTACAAGTTACCAGTTACAAGTTACAAGTAACAAACGACAAGTAACAAATAACAAACTACAAATAATAAATTACGAAAATCGTGAGATTATTTTAGGATTAATGTGCGCGATGATTGTGGTTGCCGTGCACGGCCTGGTGGATGCGCCGTATTTTAAAAACGATCTGGCGGTTTTGTTTTGGGTGATGATTGGGATGACGGGAATTTTGCAGTTAGAGGCAAACCGTCTAGCCGAGGCGGAGAAGTTAAAATTAAAAAATAGGAAGG
>PFAS01000055.1 GCA_002778635.1 Candidatus Falkowbacteria bacterium CG10_big_fil_rev_8_21_14_0_10_43_11
CCTCCTAGTTGTCGCAGTCGCGACACCACCTTTCACACTTAGCATAGATTTAGGGACCTTAATTGGTGATCAGGGCTGTTTCCCTTTTGACTAAATGGAGCTTAGCCCCCATAGTCTGACTCCCGGATTACACCCGCAGGGATTCGGAGTTTGGCAAAAGACGGTATCCGAAGACCCGCCCTTTATCAGTGCTCTACCCCCTACGGTCAGCATCCGAGGCTAGCCCAAAAGCTATTTCGAGGAGAACCAGCTATCGCCGAGTTCGATTGGAATTTCTCCGCTAACCACAACTCATCCCCAAGTGTTGCACGGCTTGTGGGTTCGGTCCTCCTGCCGTCTTTCGACGACATTCAACCTGGTCATGGCTAGATCACCCGGCTTCGGGTCTTGTCCATGCGACACTCTTACAAATAAGGCAGGAGACTAAAAGGATCTCCTTCCTTATAAGTAAGATACGGGCTATTAACCCTCGCTTTCACTGCACATCTGCTCCAAACGGAGCTTATGTCAGCCGCATAGAACAAACTCGTTGGCTCATTCTTCAATAGGCACACCGTCGCTCTGTACCTCATTAATCGTTTATCATTAGTATCGCATATAATAATATTAATCTATAATCGACATAGTTAATTAGGTACATAGTTAATCAGTTACTTAGGGGTATTAAATTTACACTAACTAATTAACTAATCAACTAAGTACCTAATCAACTTCATTTAAATCATAATAAATTATAATTAATGGTAAACATTAAAGAAGTACAAAGCTTCGATTCCTTGTAGATATATGGTTTCAGGTACTATTTCATCTCCCTCTCCGGGATGCTTTTCACCTTTCCCTCACGGTACTTGTTCACTATCGATCATTAAAAGTATTTAGCCTTGGAGCATAGTCGCTCCGGATTCAGACGGGATTTCACGAGTCCCGCCTTACTTAAGAACATTTACCATAGAGTCGCAACCTCTTTCGCGTACTGGGCTATCACCGTCTTTGGCCGGTCTTTCCAGACCGCTCTGCTAGAAAAGTTGTATTTTTTTTTCTCTATCTTACCCGTTCCAGGGGGTAAACGTAAATGTCTTGCAACGCCCTGCAAACATATGGACCTGGGTCCTTTCCTAATCATCCCGATTGCTCGGAACAAGAAGTTTAGTTTACAAAGTTTAGGCTCCTCCGCTTTCGCTCGCCACTACTAACGGAATATAGCGCTACGCTTACGCTTCGCTAATCAATTACAAATTAACAATCATCAATTACGAATTTTAATTCGTAATTTTTAATTGATAGCTGTTTATTGATTAGTGCGGAGCGAAAGCGAAGCACTGTTATTTTTTTCTTTTCCTCCGGGTACTAAGATGTTTCAGTTCCCCGGGTACTCGTCTCTTAGTTCTATGGATTCAAACTAAGGACATCCCAACTTCATCGGGATAGGTTTCCCCATTCGGAAATCCCCGCGTCAAAGGTTGCTTGCCACCTCAGCGAGGCTTATCGCAGGCTGCTGCGTCCTTCATCGTCTTTTAATGTCTAGGCATCCACCATATACCCTTAAAACTCTTCACCTTCCAGTTTTCATGGAAGGAATTTTTTCACCTTAAACTTAATTAATTTAGATGCTTATTACTTATTACTACTTTATTACTACTTATTCAATTGTTAATGTGCATCGCGTCTGATTTCCCAACCAGCCAACAATAAATAGCAAACAAAAAATTTTATGTGCTAATTACTGATTACTAGTTACTCGTTACTGAACAAAAGGTACTAAAAAACCGCCCGAGCGGCGGCTTGAATACACTAAAAATTAACGTGTTTCCTAACCGCCATTTTTTTCAAGGATGGTTAATATTTTCAACATATTTTTTAGCATTATTAACAGTGATTACAATTATATACTAATAAAAATAGTTGTCAAGCTTTTTAATCCAGTATCGCGTCAGTGGAATAAATGTCCATATTCTCCTTTGAAATCAGCCCTTCTTTCTGCAGATTCTTTAGGGCTTTGTCCATGCTAATCATCCCTATCTTACCGTTAGTTTCAATCACCGTTGGGATTTGGGTGATTTTATTTTCCCGAATTAAGTTGGACACCGCCGGCGTATTTATTAAAACCTCCCTCGCCGCCACCCGCCCGCCCTTGATGTTTGGCACCAGCCGTTGAGAAAAAACCGCCGATAGCACCGAAGCCAGCTGTTGTTTTATCTGCGCCTGCTGATACGGCGGAAAAATATCAATAATGCGATCAATAGTTTGTGCCGCGCTGTAGGTATGCAAAGTCGCGAGCACCAAATGTCCGGTTTCGGCGAGCGTGATAGTCGCGGCGATAGTTTCCAAGTCGCGCATTTCGCCCACCATGATAATATCTGGATCTTGGCGGACGATATGCTTTAAACCCGCTTTAAACGACAGCATGTCAGAGCCCAGTTCGCGCTGGATAACGATGCTTTGTTTTGGCTTAAAAAGAAATTCGATCGGATCTTCCAAAGTAATAATGTTTCTTTTTTGGTTTTGATTGATGTATTCAATCATGGCCGCGAGCGCTGTTGATTTGCCGCAGCCGGTCGGTCCGGTCATTAATATCAAACCCTGCTGCAACGACAACAAATCGTAAGCTACTTTCGGTATGTTAAGCTCCTCCATACTGGGAATGTCGCTCAAAATAATGCGGGCGACCAAACCTAAATTTCCTTTTTCATAATGAACATTAATGCGAAAACGCTTTTTATCGGAAGTTTCATAAGACAGATCCAATTCCAAGTTCGTCTTTAATCGCTCCATTTGCGACGGGTTTAATAAAGAAAAAACTTGCTTTTCTATTTCTGACCGGATAACTTCCGGCTCTTGTTCTAAAATAGTCAGCATGCCGTCCACGCGCAAATACGGTTTAAGCCCGACGACTAAATGAATGTCGGATGCTTTTTTAGCTACGGCGATTTGAAAAAGATTATTGATATTCATAATGGGGATGGCCTTAATTGATAATTCGCTCGCCTCCCTAAAGCTCCGGCGAAGCGGGTAATTTTTAATTGACTTACCAGCCTTTCTTTTTTAAAGCTTCCGCCGCCGCTTTTACCTGCGCCTCCTGTTTGCTCGTACCGTTGCCTTGAGCGATGAATTCATCGCCGATGTACGCGCCGACCGCAAAGTTTTTGGCGTGATCCGGCCCGTTCTCGGAAATTACGATGTAGTGGGGAGTAATGCCGTAAAGCTCCTGCGAGCGTTCCTGAAATTTGCTTTTGGGATCAAGATACAGTTCCCGCTCAATCACCTCGTCCAAATGGCATAAAATTTTACGGCTGATAAATTTTTTGGCGGCGTGCGATCCCTGATCCAGATAAACGGCGCCGATTATCGCTTCTACCGCGTCCGCCAAAATAAATTGCCGCGCTTTGCTGTTCGCGTCTTTGGATTCTCCCCGGCTTAAATACAAACTGTCTTCAATTTCTAAAGCTTCCGCCACTTGCGCGAGCATTTTAGCGTTGACCAAGCTCGCGCGCAGGTTGGTAAGATCGCCTTCCGGCTTGTCCGGAAATTTAAAATATAAATGTTCAGTCACAATTAATTCCAACACGGCGTCCCCTAAAAATTCCAAGCGCTCGTTATGGCTTAAAGCAAAACTAACATGTTCATTTAAATAAGAACGGTGCACCATCGCTTGCTTTAACAGCTCCTTGTTTTTAAAGCTTACGCCAATCGCCTCCTCCAAAGCTTCTATATTTTTCATAAGCAAATAAATTGCTCAATTGTTAAATTGTTCAATTGTTTATAATAACAATTTAGCAATATAACAATGCAACAATAAAAAAATAATTAATTTTCGATTGAGTTTTCCATGTCTTTGTAAATCGCGCCTAAAACGCCGTTAACGAATTTGCCGCTACTTTCGCCGCCGTAAGCTTTGGCGATTTCAATCGCCTCGTTAATCGCCACCCGCTCCGGTATGTCTTTATTAAACAGCATTTCGTAAATTCCCAAACGCAAAATATTACGGTCCACGGCGGTTATTTGCTCCAGCGGCCAGTCCGGCGCGTATTTGGCGATATATTGGTTAATCACGGCTAAATTTTTTATGACGCCGTTGACGGTTGCTTCTGAAAACCCTTCATCGTCAAAACCGGGCGCGAACTCGCGCAAATTTTTTTGCAACAACGACTCTAAATTTTTTTCCCGCTGGCCGTTAAAATCCCACATGTACAAAGTTTGCATGGCAACGGTGCGGGCTAAATGGCGGTTAGACATAGAAATAAGTTAAAAGTCTATAAAGTCCGTAAAGTCGAAAGTCATATGTTTTAATGCTTTTTTTCTTTCTTTGACTTTAAGGACTTTTGACTTTTGACTTTAAGGACTAATCTGCCTTTATAATAGCCGCAATAAGAGCAAGCGGTGTGTTGTAAAATGGCTTTGCCGCATTGCGAGCAAACGGCTAATGACTGCTTTTTTAAAGCAAAATGCGAACGCCGCCTTCTTTTTTGGCTGCCGGTCCGTCTTTTTGTAGGTACTGACATAATCAATTAAAAATTACGAATTAAAAATTTAAAATTTTTGTTGATTTTAGTATAAATTATTATTGATTTTTTGGCAAATACGAGGCGACATTAAAAAAGCATTAAAACATTAAAACAAAAATGTTCTGGTGTTTTAATGTTTTCACGCTCTTGCGCTTTCATGTCATCAGCATCGCGTCGCCAAAACTGTAAAACCGGTATTTTTTACGGATGGCCGTTTGATATATTTTTTTAGCCAAAATAACGCCTTTGTTCTTATTTTTATTTTCAATAAAAGCGGCTGCGAGCATCAATAAAGTGGATTTTGGCAGATGAAAATTAGTAATCAGCGCGTCAACTATTTTAAATTTATAGCCCGGATAAATAAAAATATCAACCGCGGTTTGAATGCCGTTCTCTTTCGAGCTAAGCCGGCTTAATAATTCCAAGGCCGGCTTATTTAAAATTCCTTCCAATGCCCGGGCGCTGGTGGTGCCGACGGCGACCACCCTATTCCCTTCCGATTTGGCGCGCACAATTCTTTGGATAGCGTTAATGTTAATCTCTGCCCGTTCGCCGTGCATCCGATGCTTTTTTATATTATCAGTTTTGACCGGCGCGAAAGTTCCCAAACCGACATGTAAAGTAAGACATTCAATTTGCACGCCCCGGCGTTTTATTTTTTTTAACAGGCCTTTGGTAAAATGCAGGCCCGCGGTCGGCGCCGCCACCGAACCGATTTTGTCGGCACTGGCAAAAACGGTTTGGTATTTTTGCTTTACGCCGGCCGGCAAATTTTTTATGTACGGCGGGGTAGGAGTTTTGCCGATGCGCTCCGCGATTTTCATTAATTCTTTTTTGTTTTTATTAAATTTAACCAGCCAAGTGCCGTCTTTATTATCTTTGATAATTTTACAGCTTAGTCCTTGTTGAAATTTTACCTCCAACCCTTCTTTCCGCCCGCTCCCGCCAACTAGACATTGCCAGCTGTCTCCTTTTATCCTCCCCTTACTAAGGGGGGGTGGCGAAGCCGGAGGGGTTATTGATGCCGGGTATAATAAAAATACTTCAATTTTTCCTCCCGTCTCAATTTTTTTGCCGATCAGGCGCGCCGGAAAAACTTTGGAATTATTTAATACCAAAACGTCTCCCGGCCGCAGATAGTTTATAATGTCGTAAAAATGCTTGTGTTCAACTTTTTTTGTCTCACGGTTAAAAACGAGCAGCCGCGAATGGTCGCGCGGACTGGCTGGCTTTTGAGCAATGAGATTTTTTGGCAAATTGTAATCAAAGTCTGACAGCTTCATATACGCTTATCATAGAAAGAAAAAAGGCCCGGCGTCAACTTTGGCGGTTAACACGGGGCCGTATTTTTTGCGATTTTGAAATTTACTTTTTTTTGCCGTTCTTGCGTTTAGTGTGTGCGCTAACGGCTTCTTCTTCAATCCACTTTTGATCTTCAGAGAAACAATTAAAAATATTATTAATTTTTTGAGCGATAAGAGCGTCTTCTTCCCCGCAAACAGCTTCAACGCTTGCAATGATTCTTGAGCGCCAAGTTTCCAGTTCGTTTAAGTTCTTGACGCTAATGGATAAAGAATACTCCATGGTTTCTTTACTCGCTCGCGGGCACTCATAAGCAACAAAATTTATTTGAAATTCATCCGTTTTCCCACATTCACCGTCGGATACTAAAAAAACGTGTATGCTCATTTGAATGTGAATTTTCCCCTGTTCTATCGCAAATGCCACCAGTCTGGCAAGCGACGGCTCTTGAAAAAATTGCTTGCCGTTCTGTTTTATATTGCGGCTGTGCTGAATAAAAGTGGATTTTGTGGACATTTCCTGTTGCTGTGTTTGTTTTCCTAACTTTGCATTTTTTCTCATCAGTTTTTTGCCCTTTCAGATTAAAAGATCGGAATTATTCTATATTTACCATACTTTTCAAAAAAAGTCAAGCAAATAAGGTAATGTGCACACACATATGGCGGTTTTCCAAACAATATGAGAAAATCGCTGAATATGTGTACAAAATTGCCAAATAACGCTC
>PFAS01000047.1:0-3789 GCA_002778635.1 Candidatus Falkowbacteria bacterium CG10_big_fil_rev_8_21_14_0_10_43_11
TTACTATTTTAACGACGCGACGGGCGAGTGGATAAAAGTAGCGGGCGCGAGTTTTGACGCGGTTAATAAAAAAGTAGTTTTTAGCGTTAATCATTTAACCCAATTCGCGATATTTCAAGTTGAGGGCGCGCCCGCCAGCTTAGCCACCTCGTTTGTTCCGAATGAGCCGGTTGAAGAAGTTGAAGATAAAGGAGAGGTTTTAGGAACAAAGATTGTAGATGACACCGATGCTTTTGTCGCGGCGGAAAAAGAGTTGTTAACCGTTATTGATAAAAATTTAACCGCCAGAGTTTCTGGAAAAATATTATTGCAGGTTGAAAATCACGGCGAGGCCTGGTATGTAGATCCGATAAGCCAGAAGCGGTATTATCTTAAAGACGGCGCGGCCGCCTATGAGGCCCTGCGCAAATTCGGCTTGGGCATTACCAACGCCAATCTGGCGAAAATTCCGGTCGGGATAGAGGAAAAATTTGAAGATGTAGATACTGACGGCGACGGCCTCGCGGATAAATTGGAGGAGGGGCTGGGAACCGACAAAGCCAAACAGGACACCGACGGCGACGGGGTTAATGATTATGAAGAGATAATAAATAATGCCACTAATCCGCTAGGAAGCGGAAATATATACTATAATACAAGTTTAATAAATCGGCTGAAGGGACGCATCGTGTTGCAGGTTGAAAGTCGCGGCGAAGCTTGGTATATCAATCCGGCTGATGGCAGAAGATATTATTTAAAAGACGGCGCGGCCGCTTATCAGATTATGCGCTTCCTGTCGCTGGGCATAACGAATGAAAATGTCAGGAAGATAGATATTGGAGAATTTTAAAACCCGCAAATCAACAAAGCGGGGCGTTTTATTATCGCGCAAGAATCGCGCAAAGATTTGACAGCTTTGCGTAAGTCTTTTAAGATACAAGTATGCGTATTTTAAACAAAATAATCTATTTAACCGCGGCGATGTTGCGGCGCTGGGGCTATCATTTCAATGAGGACGCGGACCCGCGCGTGCGGGCGATGAAAAAAGAAATTCAAGCGTTAGGCGGCCGCATTGAATTTAAAATTGAACAGTATCCGGATGGTTCGTGGGCCGCGGAGTCAGTTAATATTGACGGCGTGATTACCGGCGGAACTAACGCGAAAGAAATAACCTCATCCATCCGCGACGCCGTTTTTACTTATTTTGGCGTTCCGGCGCATCTGTGCAATGACGCAATGTTGCGGGCGGACAACGAGCCGGTTACGCTGCGCCAGCACGTGTATGTCTAGCCATAGCTTTTCCGATATTACGCAAGCGCAGTGGATTAAATGTTGCCGCAAGCTGGGTTTGATTATTGAGAGCGGATTCGGCAAGGGAATGGGGCTTTGACGAAGAGCAGGTTTGGGAAGCGTTAAAGTAGTTACAAATCAAAATGTCCCTGCCTCTTTGGCGGGGGCGTTTTTTTATTACTTTGCCAAGATATAGGCGGAAGAAGGCCCTTTGCCGACGGGCGTTATAATTTTAAGTTTTTTTAATTTTTGCAGACATAGTTGGGCGGTTCTTTTCGGGCAGGCTAAAATATCAGCCGCGTCTTTAGCGGTAATTCTTCCCACCTGGTCCAAAAAATCCATGATTTTTAACTGTTCCGGGGTTAAAAATATTTTGGATTCTATGTTGTCATCAATTTTTTTCAGCGCCAAAGCAGTTACTTGTTGTTTGGTGCTGTCAATTTCTTCTTTAAATCCTTGAGTAAAATATTCCAGCCAAGCAGTAAAATCAATTCTTCTTTCTTCGTAATTTTTACCAATATCAATCGCTTGGTAATAAGCCGGCCGGTCTTGATTATAGTAGTCTTCCAAAGCAAACAGCCGCCGGAAATCATAACCGCGCTGGTATAAAATTAAAGTAGCCAAAGCGCGGGCGGTGCGGCCGTTGCCGTCGCTAAAAGGATGGATGGCGGCAATTTCCTGATGAACGATGCCAGCGACAATTATCGGGTTTATTTCTTCCCGGCCGCTTTGTTTAATCCAAGCGATTAAATCTGACATTAGTTGAGGCACTTTAATTGCCGCTGGCGCGGTATAGACGATTTCCGGCGGAACATTCAGGCGTTTTTTGGCAACATAAACTATTCCTTGGCGATATTGTCCCGATTGTTCTTTAGATAAAGTTTTATCAGTAACAAATTTATGAATCTGCAATATTATTTTTTCCGTCAGCGATTGTTTTTTTTCCACTACTTTCGTAATATACCGCAGAGCGGCTAAATAATTTTTTACTTCATAAATATCTCTTGCCGGCGCGTCTATCGGCTGGCGGCGTTCAAGCGCTTCCACCTGGCGGAGATTTAATATATTGCCTTCAATTTGGGTGGAGCTGTGAGTCATGCGGATCAAGGCTTGGCGCCGCAGTTTTATTTCTTGCGCGGGCAGAAGTTTAGCGCGTTCAATTACTGCTCTTGCCTCGGCAATAGCCGATAGCATCGCTACTATTTTGTTAGTCAGTTTATATTGAGGGTTGAACATAGTCTTTATTGTCATTATACGCTTTGGCAAATAATCGCGCAAGAATCGCGCAAGAATCGCGCAAAGATTTTTAATGGAACATGGCTAAAAATACACACTCTTGATTTTTTTTTGGATTTCTGTTAAGATGGAATGACTTAAATTTTAACCAAAAAGCTATGAAAACAAAACTAACAGCCATAGCATTTTTTATCGTAATAACGGCATTTAGCCTGCTTTTTGTAGCAGGCAGCGTTTCAGCCCTTACCTATGAAGGCACAATCGGCGGCGGCGACGGCGGCTCCATCGGTCCGCTTAACGCGCCAGCAAACGTGAGCGCAATCGCGAGCGGCTACACAGCCATTTCCGTGAGTTGGGACGCGGCTGTCGGCGCGGACGGTTATAAATTATATCGCAATACGGCTGATAGCGGCTGGGATAGCGCGACGCTCGCGACTACCACCAACGCGAGCATTACTTCATACAGCGATACCGGTTTAACTTCGGGAACAACCTATTACTACAAAGTTAAATCATACAACAGCAGCCAATCGTCTGATTTTAGTTTAGTTGCTTCGGCTGCAACGAATTCTTTAGCGACTCCGACAGGTTTAGCCGCCGCGGCCCAGAGCACGAGCCGCATTGATGTAAATTGGACCGCGGTTTCCGGTGCGGACGGCTATAAGCTTTACCGCAATGGCAGTTTAATCGCGACCCAAGCAGGGACATCATATTCGGATACCGGACTTTCCGCCGGTACATCTTATGCCTACAAAGTAAAATCCTATATCAGTTCAGTTGATTCCGCTTTCAGCAGTGAAATTTCCGCTACGACTCAAAGTGCTCCATCAGCGCCTGCCAGTGGCGGCGGAACATATACTCCGCCCGCGCCATCATCTGTCAGCTCAAACAATGTTCCGTTGACAGTGTCCTCTGCGCAAACCGGAACCGTCAATTATGTTTTTCCGGATTCCTCCAGCGCCAAGGTAGAAGTGCCGGCCGGCGCGGTAAGTTCAGCCACAACCTTTAATGTCAGCCAAGGCGCTTTAACCGGCGCGCAGACTCCGGCGCAAACAACCGGTGCGTTTATGGTCAGCGATAATGTTTTTAACATCACTGCTCAAGACGCGAGCAATAGTTTAGTGAGGAGTTTTAGCGGACAACTTACCATTACTTTGGCTGTGCCGGAACTGCCGGCAGATACTGCCGATTTAGCGGTTTACTATTTTAACGACGCGACGGGCGAGTGGATAAAAGTAGCGGGCGCGAGTTTTGACGCGGTTAATAAAAAAGTAGTTTTTAGCG
>PFAS01000047.1:3810-29889 GCA_002778635.1 Candidatus Falkowbacteria bacterium CG10_big_fil_rev_8_21_14_0_10_43_11
TTAACGACTTTTGCCATATTTAAAACAACCGGCGCGCCAGTTGCTTTAGCTACCGCGTCAGGGCAGGTATTGGGTGAAAAAGTTGTCAACGACGCGCTGAGCGGAACTGTCGGCGACTACGTCGCAAGCCAAAAGAAACTTCTGAAAACAATTGATAAAAAACTAACCAAGCGCCTGGCCGGTCGTATTTTACTGCAAGTGCAGGACAATGGCCAGGCATGGTATGTTGAGCCGACATCACAAGTTCGTTACTATCTCGCGGATGGCGCGCGCGCTTACGGCGCTTTGCGCAAATTCGGCTTGGGCATTACCAACGCGGATCTGAAAAAAATTCCGGTGGGCATTGAACAGAGATTTTTAGATACTGACACTGATTCTGACGGCCTCGCGGATAAATTGGAAGAAGGTTTGGGAACCGATATTAATAAAACCGATACGGACTCGGACGGCGTTTCCGATTATGACGAAGTTGTAAAAAATAATACCAATCCGCTAGGGACGGGCAAATTAACTTACAGTTCAAGTTTAATTAACCGGCTGAAAGGCAGAATTGTTTTGCAGGTGCAGAGTAAAGGCGAGGCCTGGTACATCAATCCGGTTGACGGCAAAAGATATTATTTAAAAGACGGCGGCGCGGCGTATCAGATTATGAGATTTTTAAGCTTAGGAATTACCAATGCGGATATACAGAAAGTCGGGATAGGAGATTTATAGGCGTGTTGTTATGTGTTCCAACCACGATAGCGTGGTTGGAACACTTTTTGTTATCATTGTGAACATTTTATTTTAATAAAAGGAGAAGGGCTATGTTCAAAAAAGTGGTAGTTGGTAATCTTACAAGAATTAGAAGCGAGCTAGATAAAAAGAACGATTGCCACAACTGCGACGGCGAAGGCAAGGTTAATTATTGGTTTTTTCCTTAGAAAGTAAAGCATTGGCTTTTCCGCAAGTTGGTAATGGTTACTTGTGAAAAATGCCACGGCAGCGGCAAAGAAAAATATCCTGCTTGTTCGGGCTAAAGACAGAGGAGATTTTACGATGGAAATAATTGATATGAGAGGCGATTACCATTGGTTAGCCGGACTGGTTGCGGTGGCGGTTATAGCTCTTGGAATTTTTATCGCCCAGAGCAAAAACCGGAAGGGCGGCGAATAGATCATTTCGCATATTTCAGCACCCTAATTCGGCGTTAAGCTTAATGCCGAATTTTATTTTTTGCCCGGTTGACAGGAATAATTTTTTATGATAGAAAGAAAGGAAGTCAAATTTGAAACTTTGATTTTAAAAAAACAGTTCATTTCACTAAGGAGGATAATGATGATAACGCCCATTATTTTAGCCATATTTTTGTTAGTAGCAGCGGGTCTTATTTTTTACGCTTTGCGCGCGGGAAATATGAACGGAAAAGAAAAAGAAAAAGCCGGCAAAGTAACGGTAGGGCAAAAGAAAAAAGTTTATTTTGTAATTCCGGAGTACAAAGGTTTGTTAAAAGATTATACCGATGCTTTGGATAATTTTGTTATCCGTGATGTATTGCCGGCGATAAAAACGACCGCCGATCAAAAGAGTGCTCGTCTGCAAGCGCATCGCTTTGGAGTGGTGGCGGAGATTAAAAGAACGCCGCCGCACAATGCGGACATTTGCGTGTCTTTTAGAATAGAAAAAGATACGGAAAATAATAAGGTTTTTTTAAAAATTGATTTTAACGAATGGAAGTGGGGGGTAGCGTCCGAGCTTGACGGCACGCAAGAACTGGCCGTGGAGCTGCCGGCGGTTAACCGCGAGGCAATAAAAAAAGCGGTAAAAATAGAGACATTAATCGGCCAGTTCACGACAGCGGTCATGGGTCCGCCATATAGCCGGTTTAGCTAAAAAGTTCAAGAAGAACAGATATTCTAGCGTCCGTTTACAAAAATTCGGGCGCTTTTTATTTTTTAAAATTTTCAGTGTTTGATAATTAAATTATTGGAAATTCATTGAAAATTGAAAATTGGTCATTGAAAATTTTTCTCCTTTGCGCTAAAATAGAGTTATGAAGAAAAAAGCAAAACTATCATCCAAAAAAAGAACAAAAAAATCCCTTAAGCAGATTAATTTTTTGGATTTTGTTGATTCGGACGCGGACGGCTTATCCGATAACGAAGAAAAGCGGCTGGGGACTGACCCGTTCAATCCGGATACTGACCGCGACGGCTTGCCTGATTTTGCCGAAGTCAAAAAATACCGTACCGACCCGCTTAATCCGGATACGGATAATGACGGCATAACTGACGGCGATGAGGTAAAAATAGGGCTTAATCCTAAAAGCCCAAATCAGTGGAAAGATATTTTTTGGCCTTCGGTTGATAATAATTATCAGCCCTTGCTCTTGCGGCCCAAGCGCGCGATTGGTTACAGTGCTTTTTTTGTCGGCATAAAAGCAATCGCTTTTATCTTTGCGGCCGCGTTGCCCCTGCAGGCCTTTATGATGCCGGATGTTTTGGCGCAACAGCGGGACAAAATTTTAGCGTTAGTGGAACAGGTGCGCGCCGAGCAGGGAGCGGGGGAATTAGCGGGCAATGAGAAGTTGCGGGCTTCCGCGCAGGCGAAAGCAAGCGATATGGTTAACTATCAGTATTTTAGCCATGTAGGCCCGGAACAGCACGATTTGCCTTATTTTTTAAAGCAGGCCGATTATAATTATCGCTTTGCCGGGGAAAATTTGGCCATGGGTTTTAACGACGCCTCAAGCGTGGTGCGCGCCTGGGTCAAAAGCCCTCTGCATTACCAAAATATCATTGACAAAGATTTTGCCGAAACCGGAATGGGCATAGATGGCGGCGAATATCAGGGCCGGCAGACGGTTTTTATCGCCAACCATTTCGGCTCGCCTTTAGTGACGACGGCCAAAAAAGAACAGCCGGCTGCGGGACAAAAAACCAAAAATAAGACCGTTAAATCGCGGCAGGTGCTGGGAGAAAAATTAAGCGGCGAGGCGGTTCCGGCAAGTGAAATTTCGTATCAAGGAGAAAAATCTTTCGTGCTGTGGAAATACGACGGGGAGCGGACGACCTTTACCGCCCGAGCCGTTATCGGCGGGGAAGTAGCGCAAGCGGTCGTTTACATCGGGGATTATCAAATGGAATTAAAGGCGGATGAATCCGAAGCAAGTTTATACGCAGGAACTTTAACCGTCGCCGAGCCGATTGACAATTTTTTTCAGGTAGTCATTAATCCAAGCATTATTATTAAAGCCAAAAACGGCGCGACGCTTACCGCGAGCATTCCCTGGTATCAAACGAAAATAGTCGCGCCCTCGCTTTTGACCCGCTATCAGGCAATGCACACGATTTTGCCCGGAAGCTTAACCCGCGTCTTGAGCGCTTCCCGCGTCATTTTCGCTCTGGCCATAATAATTTTCAGCGTCGTGTTGCTTCTTACTATTTTTATTGAGATTAAAAAACAGCATCCGCACATTATCGTTCAAACTTTGGCAGTGATTGGGCTATTGGCGGTTTTAATAAGTATTTAAGATTTATGATTTTAGATTTATGATTTATGAATAGTGAAGATTTAAAAACGAAATAATTTCTATTATGGTTGCCTCGGTAAAATATAGTAAAAGTAGAAAATAGATCTGAAATCCTAAATCATAAATCAAAAATCATAAATCATCGTATGACTTTTACATTACAATTATTTTCCATCATCATATTAATCCTCTCCGCCTCAATCCACGAATACATGCACGCCTGGATGGCGGACCGTTTAGGGGATGCTACGGCGCGCGACGCGGGGCGGCTGACGATAAATCCGCTCGCGCATCTGGATTGGTTCGGCTCAATTTTTTTGCCGCTCCTTTTGGTATTGTCAAATTCGCCGTTCGTGTTCGGCTATGCCAAGCCGGTGCCGTTCAATCCGCATAATTTGCGCGACGGCAAATGGGGTCCGGCCAAAGTCGCGCTCGCCGGTCCTTTAGGCAATTTTATTTTAGCGCTCTCGTTTGGGCTGGTTTTGCGCTTCGTGCCGGTTTTAGACGCTCAACTCGCCGCTTTTATTTCTTACATTATTATTATTAATCTGATATTGATGGTTTTTAACCTTATCCCCATTCCGCCGTTAGACGGCTCTAAAATAATACTTCCGTTTTTGCCGTATCATTGGCAGAAAAAATATTTTCTCCTGGAACCGTACGGCATGACGCTGGTGGTGTTTTTTATGCTTTTGGGCATGAACATCGTTTGGTTTTTCGTAAATATTTTGTTTCAGCTGATTGTGGGCGGATAAATTTTGTATTCGTAGAGGTGAGGCATTGTTGATGTGATTAAAAAAGAAAAAGAGGCCTGTTTTTTTCAGGCCCCCATGGCAACGGAGGTTGATGCGCGAATTATTTTGAATTTAAGCGGCGCGGCTGTGGTCTTGCCAATGATGGCGATGAAATTCGTCCGCGTATTTTTCCGCCCATTCCTGGGCCGAAAATTTGCCGATTATATCAATTAATTCTCGCCCGCTCAGGCCGAGGTGGAACGCATATTCTTCCACCGTCATCCCATTAGCGGCAATCTTTTCTACCGTATTTTCCACCGTTACCCAGCGGTGTCTCTGCATTTCTTGCAGTTCACTTTCCAAATACTGCCGTTCATTTCGGAATACAATCGGTGGCGCAAAAAAAGAGCAATTAATTTCCATGATGGATTTCTCCTTTCACACCATGATGGTTATTTTTAACCATATAACTTTGCGTTATTTTTAGCAATAGCCGTTTTTCTTGACGATTTTTTATTATTTTGCTAATCTATTGATAGTTAGAAAACTTATTCACCCCGTCGCCTGTTTCATTTAAGCCGGTTAATGTAATCATAGGGCTTATTTATGTAGGCGCAGGGGTAAACAAAACGCATAAAAGTCCAATCGGACTCATTTTTTGTTATCTACCAAAATAAACTATGCCTACTATTAACCAGTTAGTCAAAAGGCCGAGAAAAGTCCAAAAAATAAAAACCAAAGCGCCGGCCTTGCAAAGCGTTTTGGACACCCTCCACCGCCGGCGCACGGTATTGCCTAAAGGCAGTCCGTTTAAGCGCGGCGTTTGCCTGAAAGTGACGACCATGACGCCAAAAAAGCCAAACTCGGCTTTGCGTAAAATCGCGCGCGTCAGACTGTCAAACGGCAGCGAAGTAACCGCCTATATTCCAGGCATGGGACATAATTTGCAGGAGCACGCGATTGTTTTAATCAAAGGCGGCAAAACCAAAGATTTGCCGGGCGTGCGCTATAAGATTATCCGCGGCGTCTACGATACGCAGGGCGTGCAAAATCGCCGGCAAGGCCGCTCTTGTTACGGAGCGAAACGGCCAAAACAATAATTTATTCAAGAAATTTTGTACAGACTTAATAGAGCCCGCGAACCTAATCTAAATCCGTACCAAGAATTCGTATTAAAGGTTCATAATAAGATTTAAGTCCGTAATAACTATTTGAACATATGCGAGGAAAACCAGCGCCCAAAAGAGAAATACAGCCCGATGTCCGCTACCGCGATTTGGATGTTGCTAAATTCATGAATTACATTATGGAACGCGGCAAAAAGACCGTGGCGGAAAAAATCATCTACGGCTGTTTTGACATTATCAAAGAAAAAACCAAGCAAGACCCGCGGCATGTTTTTAACAAAGCGCTGAAACAAGTGGGTCCGCAGCTGGAAGTGCGCGGCCGCCGAGTCGGCGGCGCTAATTACCAAATTCCGTATCCGGTTCGCCCGGAGCGGCGTTTCGCGCTTTCCTGCCGCTGGATTATTGACGGCGCCAAATCGCGCAAAGGCCGTTCCATGGCGGATAAGTTAGCCGCCGAAATAATGGACGCGTCCAAAGGCGAAGGCGCGGCCGTCAAGAAACGCGCGGATGTGCACCGCATGGCCGAAGCCAACAAAGCGTTTGCGCATTTCGCTCGCTACTAAATACGCAAATTACCACGAATAAATTAACGAATGGTCGCTAATTTAGTCAAAATAATTATTCTTAAATTATTGTAAAATTTTTGTTTAATTATTATTCAATTTTCACGGGATTGCCACGCTCCCTCCGGTCGCTCACAATGACAGAAAATAACAATTTAACCAATTAACTTTTTACTTTTAACTTTCTAACTCCCTATGGATTATCCCCTTAATAAAGTCCGCAACATCGGCATTATCGCCCACATCGACGCCGGCAAAACAACCGTTTCCGAGCGCATTTTATTTTACACCGGCAAAAAGCACAAAATCGGCGAGGTGCACGAAGGCGAAGCGACGATGGACTGGATGGAACAGGAGCAAGAGCGCGGTATTACCATAACGAGCGCCGCGACCACTTGTTTTTGGAAAGATTGCCGCATCAACTTAATTGATACTCCGGGACATGTGGATTTTACCGCCGAAGTGGAACGCTCTTTGCGCGTTTTAGACGGCGGCGTAGTCGTATTTGACGGCGTAGCCGGCGTTGAGCCGCAATCCGAAACGGTTTGGCATCAGGCGGAAAAATACAGCGTGCCGCGCATGTGTTTTATCAATAAATTGGATAGAACCGGCGCGGATTTTTATAAAGACGTGGAATCCATTCACAGCCGTTTGACCAAAAGCGCTTACCCGATCCAGCTGCCTATCGGCACGGAAGAAAATTTTCGCGGCTTAGTTGATTTGCTTACGCGCAAAGCGCGAATTTACGAAGACGAATTGGGCACTAAATTCAGCGACGAAGAGGTGCCGGCGGACATGAAAGACAAAGTGGAAGAATACCGCGCGAAATTGGTTGAAGCGATCGTGGAAAATGACGAAGAGTTAATGGGTAAATATTTGGCCGGTGAAGAAATCGGCGCGGAAGATTTAAAAAAAGAATTGCGCGCGGGAGTAATCACTAACCGTCTGGTGCCGATTATGTGCGGCAGCGCGCTGAAAAATAAAGGCGTGCAGTTTTTATTGGACGCGGTCTGCGACTATTTGCCGTCGCCGCTTGACGTGCCGCCGCTGGAAGGAATTGACGCCAAAGACGCGGCCAAAAAAATTGCCGTACATCCGGACCCAAATGAGCCGTTCGCGGGCCTAGCTTTTAAAATCGCGACCGACCCTTTTGTCGGCAAACTTTGTTTTGTCCGCGTTTATAGCGGCATCTTAAAATCCGGCTCTTATGTTTTAAATACCGCGAACGACGCCAAAGAGCGCATCGCTCGCATTGTTTTGATGCACGCCAATCACCGTGAGGATGTGGATGAAGTAAAGGCGGGTGAAATCGCGGCCGTGATTGGTCTAAAGAGCACCGTTACCGGACATACGCTTTGCGATGAGAGCCGCCCGCTGATTTTAGAAAGCATTACTTTCCCCGAACCGGTAATCAAAGTCGCCGTGGAACCGAAAACCAAAGCGGACCAGGAAAAAATGGGCATTGCTTTGCAGAAACTTGCGGAAGAAGACCCGACTTTTCGCGTTAATACCGATCAGGAAACCGGCCAGACTTTAATCGCGGGCATGGGCGAGTTGCATTTGGATATTATTGTTGATCGTATGAAGCGCGAGTTTAAAGTGGAAGCGAACATCGGCCAGCCGCAAGTCGCTTATCGCGAGACAATCAAAAAAGAAGCGGAAGCCGAAGGAAAATACATCCGCCAATCCGGCGGCCGCGGTCAATACGGCCATTGCTATTTGCGCGTGAAGCCGCAAGAAACCGGCAAAGGTTTTGAATTTAACGATGAAGTAAAAGGCGGCGCTATTCCGCGCGAGTATATTCCGGCCATTCAAAAAGGCGTTAAAGAAGCGCTGGACAAAGGAATTTTGGCCGGTTACCAGTTGGTTGACATTAGCGTTACCGTCTATGACGGTTCGTATCACGAAGTTGACTCATCCGAAGCGGCGTTTAAAATCGCGGGTTCAATGGCTTTTCAAGACGCTTGCCGCAAAGCCGATCCGGTATTGTTAGAGCCGGTAATGAATGTGGAAGTAGTAACGCCGGAACAGTTTATGGGAGATGTGGTCGGCGATATTAATTCCAAGCGAGGTAAAGTGGAAGAAATGAGCGAACGCGGCCAGATGAAAGTGATTGACGCCAAAGTGCCGCTCGCGGAAATGTTCGGTTATGCCACGCAATTGCGCTCCATGACGCAGGGCCGCGCGAGCTACAGCATGGAATTATTCGGCTACGAAGAAGTGCCGCGCAACAAAGCGCAGGAAATTATTGAAGGCAAAAGCGGAGGAAAAAAGTAGCGTAAAAACATTGAAACAATTAACAAGCGATAATTGACAAGTGGTAATGACAGTTATATAATTTTGATTAGTTGCAATTTTAAATAAAATAAATTTGTGGGATATGCAAAATCAACTTGACAGGATTATAAATTTAGTAAAAAAAACCGGCGACCGTCTGGTTGTTTTGGATCGCGATAACCCGCGTCAAAGTTATGTAGTAATGGATATTAACGATTATGAAATGTTAGTGGATAAGGGAGAATGCCATTGGGATGGCGACGGCGAAAGCGATGATTTTTATAAAGAGCCTTGGGACGAGAGCGATGAAGAAGATGAAGATTGGGATTTTAAGCCGGAAAATTACTTAAGCGATGATTTAAAAGAGGATAATAATGAATATGATTTTAATGAGCCGCCGATAGTTGATCTGGACGGCGATGACTATGGGGACGACGGAAAAGAAGATTTTACGCCAATAGATGAAATTTTTGCTGAAAAAAAGGTAAAAAATAAAAAAACCAGCCAGCTTGACAATAGTTTGAAGTATGGTACAATGAAGCATAATTCCGAAGAAATCAGCGGAAAACGGCGTTCTCGCTGGGAAATTGCGCCGGAAGTGAAAAAAACATTTGAAAATGAGCCGGAGGAAGACAGATATTATTTAGAAACCATTTAATTTTTTTGGTTTTTTTTACTTTATTTATAATAATTTAGGCGGCTGGATTGTAACCCCGCAGTACTGTGGGGGCCGTAATTAAGGAATAAAAAACATGACTGCACAATTTGAACGCACAAAACCCCATGTTAATGTCGGCACCATCGGCCACGTTGACCATGGCAAGACGACTTTAACGGCAGCTATTTTAAAAGTGTTGCATGCTAAAGGTTTTACTGCTTCCGAAAAATCAGTTGACCAAATAGACGCTGCTCCGGAAGAAAAAGCGCGCGGCATTACAATCGCCACCGCGCATGTTGAGTATGAATCGGAAAAACGCCATTACGCGCACGTAGACTGCCCGGGTCACGCCGATTACGTCAAAAACATGATTACCGGCGCGGCTCAGATGGATGGCGCGATTTTGGTCGTGAGTGCGACTGACGGTCCGATGCCGCAAACGCGCGAACATATTTTGCTTGCAAATCAGGTAGGCGTGCCGTATGTCGTGGTATTTTTAAACAAAGTTGACATGGTTGAGGATAAAGAATTGATTGATTTGGTAGAAGAAGAAGTTCGTGATTTATTAAAAAAGTACGAATTTGACGGCGATAACGCGACGATTATCCGCGGCAGCGCTTTGAAGGCGTTAGAAGATCCGAACGGCGAGTACGGCCAGGCGATTTTAGATTTAGTCAAGGCTTTGGACGAAAAGATTCCGGAGCCGAAACGCGATATTGATAAGCCGTTTTTAATGCCGATTGAAGATGTTTTCTCAATTGAAGGCCGCGGCACCGTAGTCACCGGCCGCATTGAGCGCGGCATAGTAAAAGTCGGCGAAGAACTGGAAATAATCGGTTTGCGCGATACCCAAAAGACTACTGCCACCGGCATTGAAATGTTTAACAAAACTTTAAATCAGGGACAAGCGGGAGACAACGCCGGCGTACTTTTGCGCGGCACTAAAAAAGATGAAGTGGAACGCGGCCAGGTTTTGGCTAAACCAGGATCAGTTACTCCGCATACGGAATTTGAATCCGAGGTATATGTTTTAACCAAAGAAGAAGGCGGACGCCATAAGCCGTTTTTTAAAGGATATAAGCCGCAATTTTACATCGGCACCACTGATGTTACGGGCGAGGTAAGTTTGTCGGAAGGAACGGAAATGGTCATGCCGGGCGATACCGTCAAAATGACGATTAAATTAATCGCGCCCATCGCTTTGGAAGAAAAGCAAAAATTCGCCATTCGCGAAGGCGGCCATACCGTAGGCGCCGGCGTTGTGGCAAAAATGATTAAGTAAATACTTTATCCTCCGAAATATTTTCGGAGGACAGCAGTGTTTATTTATAAACGCTAAATCTTTAAAATTAGAAAATAAAGATTACATGAGTATCACTGAAACAAACAAGAAGCCAGCGTCGGATGCGGTCGTTCCTGAAGACAGCAAACAAAAAATCAGGATTAAGATTCGCGCTTACGATTACAAAATCATCGATCAAGCGGCAAAAACGATTATTGAAAGCGTTCAGCGTAGCGGCGTGCAGGTTTTCGGCCCGATTCCGCTGCCAACGGCCAAAAGAAAGTACACGGTAAACCGATCTACTTTCGTGCACCGGAAATCAAAGGAGCAGTATGAAATGCGCGTTCATAAGCGTTTGATTGATATTATTGAGCCGACTGCCAAAACAGTGGAGCTTCTGACAAATTTAAGCTTGCCGACCGGCGTGGACGTGGAAATTAAAATGTGATAGATCGCTAATTGCCACGAATTCATAAACGAACAGCCGCGAATTACTAGTACGCAAAATAAAAATACATCATTGGATTGTTGCTGTAACCCCTTTTGGGAAGTATGGCAAGAAGAAGATGATAAAAAACGAGGATTTAAGAGTCAAATAACTACAACAAAAAGTAAAGCTAGCCAAGATATTTTAGAATTCTGGCGCTTTGTTGTAAGGCCAGATTTTTTATTTCAATTAGTTTTAATATGAAATTCATTTTAGGCAAAAAATTAGAGATGACGCAGCTTTTCCAAGACGACGGAACGGTCGTGCCGGTGACTAAAATTCAGGCGGGACCGTGCGTCGTAACGCAGGTTAAAAACGCCGGTAAAGACGGTTACGCGGCCGTGCAATTTGGTTATGGAGCAAAGAGAGCAAAAAATATTAATAAATCATTGCGCGGGCATGCGGACGGCTTGGGTAATTTTCAATATTTGCGGGAGATGAGGGTTAAAGACGAAAACAAAGAGAAAGTTGAATTGAAGCGCGGGCAAATCATTGATGTTTCCAGTTTTATTCTAGGCGATGTCGTTGACGCGATTGGCGCGTCCAAAGGGCTTGGTTTTCAGGGCGTAGTCAAACGGCATCATTTTCACGGTTCTCCCGGGAGCCACGGCCACAAAGACCAATTGCGGCACTCGGGTTCAGTGGGGGCTAAAGGTCCGGCGCATGTTTTTAAGGGCACTCGCATGGGCGGCCACATGGGCGATGAGCGAGTAACGATGAAAAATTTATCAATTGCCAAAGTTGACGCGGACAATAATATTTTATATGTCAGAGGAGCGGTACCCGGAGCGCGCAACGGATTAGTTATCATTAAGGGAGAAGGGGAGATGACGATTGCGGAAAGTAAGAAGTCGGAAGTAAGAAGTGAAGAAAAAGAGACGGAAAAAATTACCAATGACGAATTAAGAATTAAGAATAAAGGAGAGGAACAAGCAGCAGAAGAGAACATAGAAGAAAAAGAACAAAAAAAAGAAGAAGTCGCGGCAATTTAACAATGTGACAATGCAGTAATTTTTATGAAAGTTAAAGTTTATAATCAAAACGCGGAAATAGTCGGAGAGCAGGATTTAAATCCGGCGGTATTTGACGTAAAAGCGAACGAAGCTTTAATTCATCAGGTTGCGGTGGCGCAAATGTCCAACGAGCGGCAGGTGCTCGCCCATACCAAAACCAAAGGCGAAGTGCGCGGCGGCGGCCGCAAGCCTTGGCGCCAAAAAGGCACCGGCCGGGCGCGCGCCGGTTCATCCCGCAGTCCGTTATGGACCGGCGGCGGCGTGACTTTTGGACCGCGCTCCAATCGCAATTTTTCCAAAAAGATAAATATCAAAATGAAACGACAAGCGATCTTGGGAGTTTTGTCGGATAAGGTTCGCCATCAGAGTTTGATAATAGTTGATAAATTAGATTTGCCGGAAGCAAAAACCAAGCAAGCGGCGCTCATAATTAAAAATTTTGCCGCGAAAACGATAATTGGCGGTGAAGCGAACAAACAGAGAAAAAATAATATTTTAGTGATGACAGCGGGCAGAGAAGAAAAAGCGGAGCGGGCGCTGAAAAATTTAACCAGCGCGGAGTTGATAAAAATTAACAACATCAATATTTTGGATTTGTTAAAATATAAAAACATAATTTTAACTTTGGAAACGGTTAAAAAATTAGAAGAGCGGTATTCAGGCAAATAGCAAAAACATATGGCAGCATTTAAAGCAAAAAAAAATAGCAATCAAGACGGCCAGCCGGACAAAAATCCAAGCATGAAAGATTTGTATGACGGCGGCATCAGCGCGACCGCAACTGACGCAAAAAAAGGAAAGTCAGCGGCGCGCGGCTCTTATTTGGAATCATATCGCGTGTTAATTAAACCGTTAGTCACTGAAAAAGCGGCCAAAATCGGAGCGGCAAACAAATATGCTTTTGTAGTGTCAAAAGAAGCCAATAAAATAATGGTTGCCAAGGCGATAGAGCATGTCTATGGCGTTAAACCGGTTAGAATCAATATTATTAATAGAACAGGCAAAGTAGTTCGCAGCCGGCGGGGAAACGGCAAAAGAAAAGATTGGAAAAAGGCGATAATCAGTCTGCCTAAAGGAAAAAACATTAATATTTACGAAGGCGTGTAGTTCAATAACGCCAAAAAGGGACTTAATAGATTAGCGAACCCTTAATACGAATGCTTCTTGCGGATTTAGTTGCCCCCGCAGTTATACGAATGCCACGAATGTAGGAAAAAAGTTTAACAGCAGAATTCGTAGCATTCATGTCCATCTTAGCCGTTATAAGTCCGTATAAAGAGCTCGCATTAAAGATTCACTAAAAGATTAAAGTCCATAATTAACTTTTTGAACATGGGTATAAGAACGGTAAAACCAACAACGAACGCATTGCGTCAAGTAACCTTTGACGATTTTGCCGATATCACCGCCGTTAGGCCGCTGAAGCGCTTGACCGTGCCAAAGAAAAAAAAAGGCGGCCGAAATTTTCAAGGTAAAATTACCATTCGCCATCAGGGCGGAGGGGCAAAACAACGAGTCCGGCTGGTTGATTTTAAACAGGATAAATTTGACGTCTTGGCGACGGTGAAAACGATTGAATATGATCCGACCAGAGGCGCCAGAGTCGCTTTGTTGTTTTACCGCGACGGCGAGAAGCGCTACATTATCGCGCCCGACGGTTTAAAAGTGGGCGATACGCTAATGAGTTCGGAACAAAAGCAGGAAGCAAAATTAGGCATGCGCCTGCCGTTAAAACACATCCCGATTGGTTTAGAGATACATAATGTGGAATTGGTTCGGGGCGCCGGCGGAAAATTAGCCCGCGGCGCCGGTAATTTGGTCAAATTAATGGCCATTGACGGAGACAACGCTCAATTAAGATTGCCCTCCGGCGAAATCAGACTGGTAAAAAGCGATTGTTTGGCGACTATCGGCAAAGTAAGCAATCCTGACCGTCGTTTGATTTCTATCGGCAAAGCCGGTCGCAGCCGTTTGTTGGGAATACGCCCGACCGTGCGCGGCACGGCGATGAACCCGGTTGACCATCCGCACGGCGGCGGCGAAGGCAAACAGTCCATTGGTTTGAAAGCGCCTAAAACTAAGTGGGGCAAGAAAGCGCTCGGCGTCAAAACCAGAAAGCCGCAACCGTCAGACCGACTGATAATGCAGAGAAGGAAAAAGAGAAAGTAACTAGTCAAAAGTCCATAAAGTCAAATTTGTATTAACATGTTGAACATATGTCCAGAAGCTTAAAAAAAGGTCCTTATGTAAATGAGGATTTAATAAAAAAGATAAAAAATTTAATGCCGAACGATAAGACGGTTGTTAAAACTTGGGACAGGTCTTGCACGATTACGCCAGCAATGGTAGGTTTTACTATCGGCGTTTATAACGGCCGCCAGCATGTTCCGGTAAGGGTAGTGGAAAATATGGTCGGCCATAAGTTGGGCGAGTTTTCCTTGACGCGCAAGTTTATCGTGCACGGCGGCAAGAAAGCCAAAGAACAAGAGCGCGAAGCGGCCCAAAAATCAGCCGCGCCCGTTGCCGCTCCGGCCGCCAAAAAAGTTTAATTAATTTTATTTAGATATGCGGATAACGGCTAAAGTAAAAAACGTCAGAATTGCGCCGCGCAAATTGCGGTTAGTGGTTGATTATGTCCGAAAGATGAAAGTAGGAGATGCTTTAAATCGCTTGCGTCTGCTTAATAAAACAGGCAGCCAAACCGTGATGAAAGCGATTAATTCGGCCATAGCCAACGCCGAACATAATTTTGAATTAGATAAAAATAATTTGTTTATTCAGGAAATCAAAGTGAATGAAGCGGCTACTTTAAAACGCTGGATGCCGCGGGCGCACGGCCGCGCCACCCCGATCAGAAAACGAGGCAGCCATTTGGAATTAATTTTAGCGGAAATAAAAGACAGCGGCGTTAAAGCGGGCAAAAAACCGACGATGGAAGCGCCGGTAAAATTATCGGAAGTGGCCAAAGAACCGTTGGCGGCCGCGGCTAAGCCGGCGGTTAAAGCCAAGGACGCGTTTGACGCTGACATTAAAGATACTGCAGCAGAAGGTGAAAAGGAAATTCAGAACGTCCAGCGCGAAGGTCGAGCCGGACATGCGCGAGCCGAAGGCGGACGTAAAGGTTTTGCCAGCCGAATGTTTAGAAGAAAGTCAGGATAAGCAGTCAAAAGTTCATAAAGTTATAAAGTTAGAAGGTAAAACGCTAAAAATTGAACTTTATTGAACTTTATAGACTTTACGGATTTTATAGACTTTATAACTAATAAGTATGGGACAAAAAGTACATCCAAAAATTTTTCGCACCGGAGTAATTTATACCTGGCCTTCAAAATGGTTCAGTTCACGCCGCACTTTGGCCGTTAAAATAAAACAAGACGTCCAGATCCGCCGTTTTTTGATAAAAAAATTAAGAGAGGCCGGAGTTGACAAGGTGGAAATTGAACGCGACGCCCAAAAAATAATAATTACCGTCTATACGGCAAAACCGGGGCTCGTTATCGGCCGCGGCGGCGCGGGCGCGGAAGATTTGAAAAAAGAAGTTAAGCGCAAATTTTTGCCCAAGGTCAAGTTAGGCGAAATTAATTTAAACATTAACGAAGTTGACCGGCCGAATTTGTCGGCGCAAATAGTCTTGCAGGGGATGATTTTAGAGATTGAAAAACGCCTGCCGTTTAGGCGGGTAATGAAGCAGGCGATTATGCATGTTCAGCGCGCGGGCGCTTTAGGCGTCAAAGTGCAGATAAAAGGGCGGCTGAACGGAGCGGAAATCGCGCGTGAAGAAAAAATGGCGGTCGGGAAGATTCCTTTGCATACTTTGCGCGCGGACATTGATTACGCTCGCGGCGCGGCCCATACCACCTACGGCGCGATTGGCCTTAAAATTTGGATTTATCGCGGTGAAATATTTAACAAAGAAGAGTCTAAGACGGGCGATGTCGTCGGTGAAGTTAAAAACAGAAAATAAAAATTTATGTTAGCGCCAAAAAAAACCAAACACAGAAAACATCATCAGATCAAACCCTCGGGGACAAGCACTCGCGGGACGGAATTAAATTTCGGCAGTTTTGGCTTAAAGGCGCTGGAATCGCGCTGGATTACCGCAAGGCAGATAGAAGCGGCTCGGCGCGTCATTACCCGTTATACCGCCCGCGGCGGCAAAATGTGGATTAGGATTTTTCCGGACGCGGTGATTACTAAAAAAAGCGGTGAAATTCCAATGGGAAAAGGCAAGGGCGATCCGGATCATTTTGTGGCGATAGTTTATCGAGGCAGAGTGCTGTTTGAATTGGAAGGCATTAAAGAAGCGCAGGCAAAAAAGGCTTTGACGCTCGCGGCCCACAAATTACCGATAAAATGCAAATTTATTAAGAAATAGTTATGGAGATTAAAGAGTTAAAAAATAAAAATATCAGCGAATTGCAGGCAATACTGAGAATCAAGCGGGACAAATTGCGCGAACTGCGTTTTAAAGATGCGGCGAAACAGCTGAAAAACATCAGAGAATTAAGGATGATTAAAAAAGATATCGCGCAAATTTTGACCTTAATTAATGTCAAAGAATATGGAAAATAAAGAGCCAGCCAAAATAATTAAAAAATTTTACGGGGTAGTCGTAAGCGCTAAAATGGATAAGACCCGCGTAGTTAAGGTTGACCGGGTCAAGTGCCATCCGAAGTACCGGAAAAGTTTTATGCGGAGCAAAAAATATAAAGTGCATGACGAACGCAATCAGTTTAAAGAAGGCGATCAGGTTACTTTCGTCGAATGCCGACCGTTGTCCAAAGATAAAAGATGGAGAGTACTGTATGAAGCAAAAAGTAAGAAGCAAGAAACATAAAAACATAAAACGCGAGAACATAAAAAAATACATTCGTATTAATGGTTCGCTTAATGATTTAAGTATTTGAACGATATGATTCAACACAGAACAATGTTAAAATTAGCAGATAACAGCGGCGCCAAACTGGTGCAGTGCATCAAAGTTTTAGGCGGTTATAAGAAACGCTACGCCCGCATTGGCGATGTTATTACCGTCGCGGTAAAAGAAGCGGTGCCTCACAGTTTGGTAAAAAAAGGCGATGTGACGCATGCGGTGGTGGTGCGCACGCGTAAAGAAATAAAGCGCAATAACGGGGTTTGCGTCCGTTTTGACGAAAACGCCTGCGTCTTAGTTGACCAAAAAACTAAAGAGCCGAAAGGCACTAGAATTTTCGGGCCGGTAGTCAGAGAGCTGCGCGACCGTGGCTTTATAAAAATCGTTTCGCTGGCGCCGGAAGTGCTGTAGTAGAAAAAGTCGGTACGGGTTTTGTAGGTTAGCGATCCTTAGCAGATATAAGCCCGCATGAAGAATTCGTATCAAAGGTTCATAAAAATACGTAGTAACTATTTGAACAATTATGAAGATAAAATCAGGAGACAAAGTTAAAATAATCGCCGGAAAAGATAAAGGCAAAACGGGAAAAGTGCTGCAGATTTTTCCGCGTGAGCAAAAAGCGAGCGTTGAGGGTTTGAATTTATTGATAAAACATTTGCGGCCGCGCCGCCAAGGAGAAAAAGGCCAACGAATAGAATTTCCGGCTCCGTTAAGCCTTTCCAATCTTCAGCTTATCTGCAAACAGTGCGGCCAAGCCGCCAGAGTTAATTTTAAAATTTTAGATAGCGGAAAAAAAGCAAGAATTTGCCAAAAATGCAAACAGGTCATGGATTAATGTAATCCGAATTAATTTTGACAGCCATTTAAATATGAGATTAATGGAAAAATACAAAAAAGAAATAATTCCGAGCTTAAAGGAAAAATTCGGTTATCCTAATGATTTGGCCGTGCCCAGAATAACGAAAGTAACCGTTAACATCGGCGGCGGTAAATTCGTCAAAGACAGCGGGTTTTTGGAGGTGGCCGAAGAAGCGTTAAAAAAAATTACCGGACAAGCGCCGGTGAAAACTAAAGCTAAAAAATCGATTTCTTCCTTTAAAATTCGCGTCGGCATGGTTATTGGCCTAAAAGTAACTTTGCGCAAAGAGAGAATGTATGATTTTATGGAAAAATTAATAAACATTACCTTGCCGCGCACTCGCGATTTCCGCGGCCTATCAATGAAAGGAATGGACGAGCAGGGTAATTTTAACATCGGTTTTAGCGAGCACATTGCTTTTCCGGAAGTAAATCCTGATGATATGGATAAAATCCACGGCTTAGAAGTCTGCGTTACCACCACTGCCGGAACGAAAGCGGAAGGTTTGGAACTGTTTAAATTAATTGGCATTCCTTTTAAGCAATCAGAAGAAAAAGTCGCAAAATAAATAATTAATTTTATAAAATACCATGGCAACTACCGCTCAAATAGTAAAATCAAAAAAGCATCCGAAGTATTCCACTAGAATCGTTAGACGCTGCTGGCGTTGCGGCCGCAAACACGGCTTTATGCGCGATTTTAATTTGTGCCGTATTTGTTTCCGGGAACTTGCGAATAATGCCGAGATTCCCGGCATCACCAAATCATCGTGGTAAATTAGAAATTATCAGACCGATTTTACATTATATAAAAATTATTTAAGTAAAATATGACTGATCCAATCGCAGACATGTTAACGCGCATCCGAAACGCTCAAGCCGTCAGAAAAACGGAAATATTTTTGTCGTTCAGCAATTTTAAATACAGTTTGGCTAATATTTTAGCCAAGGAAGGCTGGATTGAAAGCGCGGAAAAAAAGGTCAGCGGCGTTAAAAATTTAGATGAAATCGGCATTAAATTAAAATATCATAAATCAGGCAAGCCGACGATAATGAGCCTGAAGCGGATAAGCAAGCCCGGCCGGAGAGTGTACGCCGATTACGATCATTTGCCTTATGTTCTGAACGGCTTGGGAATGGCGATTATTTCCACCTCTCGCGGTTTAATGACGAATAAAGAAGCGCGCCGCGCTAAAATCGGCGGAGAGGTTGTTTGCGAAATCTATTAACCCCGCAAATCTACAAATCCCGAAGCACTCGGGACAAATATCACAAATTAAGGATAAAGGAAAATTATGTCGAGAATAGGAAAGTTGCCAATCAAAATCATGCCGGGAACTGAAGCCAAACTGCAGGATAATGTTATAATTATCAAAGGGCCCAAAGGAGAACTAAAACAAACGATCCATGCGGCGGTTAATGTTGACATTAATGAAGGCAAAGACGGGAAAAAAGAAATTAACATAAGCGTAAAAAACGAATCAGACAAAAAAAATCGGGCGCTTTGGGGGCTTTATCGGGTTTTGATTGATAATATGGTGGAAGGAGTTAATAAAGGATACGCAAAACAGCTTGAGATCAACGGCGTCGGTTATCGCGCCGCGGCTGTCGGCAATAAATTAACGTTAAATTTGGGGTTTTCCCATCCGGTTGATTTTTCTTTGCCGGCAGGCATTACCGCGACGGTAGAAAAAAACGTCATTACTGTCAGCGGAATTGACAAACAATTGGTCGGCGAAGTATCCGCTCAGATCAGGCGCATTCGCAAGCCGGAGCCCTACAAAGGCAAGGGCATAAAATATGCTACTGAAATATTGCGGCGCAAAGCGGGAAAGACGGCCGCTTCCACTGCTAAATAATATGAAAAAAGAGCTTAAAAAAATAAAGCAAAATAAAAAGCAGCGCCAAACGCGCGTCAGATTTAAAATTTCCGGCACCGGTTCCCGTCCCCGTTTAAGCGTGTTCCGCAGCAATCGCGGACTTTATTTGCAATTGATTAATGACGAGCGAAATAAAACCATCGTAAGCGTGAATGCCAAAGAAGTCAAAGATAAAGGCACAAAAAAGGAATTAAGCGCTTTAGCCGGCAAGTTGCTCGCGCAAAAAGCGATGGAGCAAGGAATTAAAGAAGCAGTTTTTGACCGCGGTGGCAATAAATATCATGGCCGGATAAAAGCGGTGGCGGAAGCGGCGAGGGAAGCGGGGCTAAAGATATAAGTTTAAAGTTAAAAGTAAAAAGGAATGAAGACAAATTGACGGTTAATTGTAGGATTAAGTAAGTAATAAATATTTGAATTTATGCCAGAAGAAATTAAAAAAAATGAAGAAGAAAAAACAGAAGAACCGGCAGTAGTGCTGGAAGAAATTGAAGTAGAAGACGAAGAGGCTAAAAAAGCTCCGGTCGCCCAGCTTAAGAGCAAAGGACGCCGAGGTTTTGGCGCGCCTTCCGGCGGTGGCGGAGGCAGGCGCCGAGGCCGTGATGATCGGAAAAACGCGGAAAAAAGCGAATACGAACAGAAGATAGTCGATATCGCTCGCGTTACGCGCGTTATGGCCGGCGGAAAACGGATGCGCTTTCGCGCTTGCGTCGTTTTGGGCAACCGCAACGGTAAAGTAGGCGTCGGTTTAGCTAAAGCGGCTGACGTCACTAACGCCATCACCAAAGCGGTGGAACAGGCCAAAAAGAACATGCTGTTAATGCAAATAGTCAACGGCACTATCGTCCATGAAGTGCGGCATAAATTCGGCGCGGCGCGGATTTTATTAAAACCGTCCAAACAAGGAACGGGCATTATCGCGGGCGGCGCGGCGCGGATCGTGCTTGAACTTGCCGGCATTAAAAATATCGTCGGTAAAATTTTGGGCACGAGCAATTCGGTCAATAACGTAAAGTGCGTCATGGAAGCTTTAAGAAGTTTAAAATATGTTGAACCTAAGGCAAAAAAGATTAAGCCAGGCGAACCGAGGATAAATAATCAGCCAGCCGACAAAGCGGAAGTAAAAAATATTTAAGATTAAATTATGCTATCACTACACACAATTAAACCGGCTAAAGGTTCCACTAAAAAAATAAGGCGCATCGGCCGAGGTGATGCGTCCGGACGCGGCACTTATAGCGGCCGCGGCCAAAAGGGCCAAAAATCCCGCAGCGGCGGGCGCAAGGGCTTAAAGCGCTGGGGCATGAAACAGCTTTTGTTAAAGACGCCAAAATTGCGCGGTTTTAAAAGTTTAAAGGAAAAAAATCAAGTAGTTAATTTGGCCGACATTAATCGTTTTTTTAAAGACGGGGCGCATGTTTCTCCTAAAAGTTTGTTAAACGCCGACTTGATTGATAATATTAAAACGACCGTAAAGATTCTAGGCACGGGGGAGTTAAAAATAAAAAATTTGGAATTTGCGGATATTAAATTAAGCAAAAGCGCGGAAGAACAAATTAAAAAAATGGACGGCAAAATTAAGGCAGAAGTAAGAAATAAGAAGTAAAAAGTAGCGTTTTATTATGCTTGAGAAAATTTCACAAATTTGGAAAGCGAAAGACTTGCGGCAAAGCATCTTGTTTGTTTTAGCTACGCTTGCTGTTTTTCGTCTGGCGGCGCATGTGCCCGTTCCGGGCGTTGATGTTACCGCTTTAAAGCAGTTTTTTGCCTCTAATCAAATGCTGGGGATGATTAATTTATTTTCCGGCGGCGGCATGGAAAATTTTTCCATCGTTATGATGGGCGTCGCGCCGTACATTACCGCGTCCATTATTTTTCAATTGCTCGCGATGATTGTGCCGTCGCTCGAAGAAATGCAAAAAGAGGAAACCGGCCGGCAAAAAATAAACATGTGGACCCGCTATCTGACGGTGCCGATGGCCATGATGCAGGCTTACGGCATGATCGCCATTTTACGCCGGTCAACGCTCGGAATCGTTTCTGACGTAAGTTCCTTAACGCTTATTTCCACTATTATTACGATAACGGCCGGCACCGTTTTTTTAATGTGGATTGGAGAACTTATTTCCGAAAAGCACATCGGCAACGGTATTTCTTTGCTAATTTTTGCCGGCATTGTCGCCGGCCTGCCGGGAGCGATTCAACAAATGGCAGTTACTTTTGACGCTTCGCAATTATTCGTATTGATCGGTTTTGCGGCAATAGCGGTAATTACGGTCATCGGCGTGGTCATAATCAATGAAGGCCAGCGGAACGTGCCGGTAGTGTACGCGAAACAAGTCCGCGGCGGTCACATGTACGGCGGCACGCAGACGCATTTGCCCTTGCGCGTCAACATGGCGGGCGTGATGCCGATAATTTTCGCCATTTCCGTAATTTTGTTTCCTTCCATGATCGCTCAGTTTTTCATCCACGCGCGCACGGAATTTATCGCCCAAGCGGCGGAATGGACAATGCAAGCGTTTAACAATCAGCTTATTTACGGTATTGCCTATTTTATTTTGGTTTTTAGCTTCACTTATTTTTATACCGAAGTTATTTTTCATCCCGCGCAAATCGCGGAAAATTTGCAAAAGCAAGGCGCGTTTATTCCCGGCATTCGCCCGGGCAAGCATACGGAAGATTACATCGGCAAAACCACTTACAAAATTATTCTTATCGGCGCGCTGTTTCTGGCTCTCATTGCCATCTTACCTTTAATTTTACGCTATTTTACCGGAATGCAGTCGCTGGCTATCGGCGGCACGAGCATTTTAATCGTGGTCGCGGTGATTATTGAAACGGTCAAGCAGATTGAGGCGCAGTTAACGATGCGCGAATACGAAGGATACTAATCAATTGTCAATTAACAATTATTCAATTGCGAATTTACTGGATAAAAAAACAACCGGTTGACGCCGGTGTTTTTAGTTAGTATAAATTTTTTATTTCCTTCCCGCCTGCACGCGCTCGTTTTCAGTCAGAAGCTGTTTGCGCAGGCGCACGCTTTGCGGCGTAATTTCCAAATATTCATCCGCGCGCATAATTTCCAAACCGCGTTCCAGCGTCAGGTCTAAGGGCGGCGTTAAAGTAAGCGCCTCATCGGAAGATTTGGAGCGCATATTGGTCAGTTGCTTGCCTTTGGTCGGGTTAACCGCCATATCGTTTCCTTTGGCGACATTGCCAATCACCATGCCCTCGTACACTTCAGTATTGGCATCGATATAAAGCACGCCGCGTTCCTGCAAGTTCCACAAGGAAAATCCGAGCGTTTTTCCGGTTGCCATGGAAACCATGGAGCCCAAGTCGTTATGGTCAATTTCGCCCGCATACGGCTTAAAGCCGATAAAGCGATTGCATAAAATGCCTTCGCCGCGCGTGTCAATTACGAATTCGCCGCGGTAACCGAGCAAACCGCGAGTCGGAATTTCGTAAATTAAGCGCGTATGGTTTTGTTCCGGCCGCATTTCAATCATCGTGCCTTTGCGCTTGGCTAGTTTGGCAATGACCGCGCCACAGGAAATTTGCGGCACATCAATAATCAATTCTTCAAACGGCTCATGTTTTGCGCCGTCAATTTCTTTGATAATTACTTGCGGCTGGGACACTTGCAATTCAAAACCTTCGCGCCGCATGTTTTCCAGTAGTATCGCGATGTGCAGCTCGCCGCGGCCGTAGACTTTATAAAATTCCACGGGCGAAAAATCTATTTTTAAACCAACATTTACTTCCAATTCTTTTTCCAGCCGCTCTTTGATTTGGCGGTTGGTGACAAATTTGCCTTCGCGTCCGGCTAACGGGGAATTGTTTACTAAAAAATTAAGCGAAATCGTCGGTTCGTCGATTTTAATCGCGGGCAAAAGCGTTTGTTCTTTATCCGTGCAAACGGTATCGCCGATATAAATGTCCGGTAAACCGGCAAGCATCACAATATCGCCGGCCATGGCTTCCGGCGTTTCTTTGCGGGTTAAACCCTCAAAGGTAAAGAGTTTAGTAATAACGCCCGCGATGATTTCACCGGTTATTTTTTTGACAAAAACTTTATCGCCCGTTTTGATTGAACCCTGATAAACGCGGCCGATGCCCAAGCGGCCCAGGTAATTATCGTAAGCTAAATTAAAAGGCTGAAAAGCAAACGGCAAACTAATATCCGCTTTCGCCGCCGGAACTTTGGCTAATATTGAATCTAGCAGGGGAGTTAAATCTTTACCTTCATCGCTAAGTTTTAATTTGGCGACGCCTTCTTTGGCAATGGCGTATACGGTCGCAAAATTTAACTGTTCGTCAGTCGCGCCCAGGTCCATAAAGAGTTCCAGTACTTGTTCGTGCGTCCATTCGGGCCGCGCCGCCGGTTTGTCAATTTTATTAATGACGACAATCGGTTTTAAGCCCAGTTCCAATGATTTTTTTAAAACAAACTTAGTCTGCGGCATTGGACCTTCCTGCGCGTCCACGACCAGTAATACTGAATCAATGGAACGCAGCACGCGCTCCACTTCGCTGCCGAAATCGGCGTGCCCGGGAGTGTCCACGATGTTTATTTTAGTATCTTTATAAAATACCGACGTGTTTTTGGAATAAATGGTAATGCCGCGTTCGCGTTCCAGGGCGTTTGAATCCATACTGACCGTGTCATCTTTAACCATGCCGGTTTGGCGCATTAAAGCATCGGTCAAGCGGGTCTTGCCGTGGTCCACATGTGCTATGATTGCTATATTTCTAATTTCCATAAAATTTTAGAAAAAAATAAGCCGCCGCAAAGTAGCTTTATCCAAACACCTTCCAGTTCACCTCCGCGCCAAATTTTAATATGGAGATGAAGGTGTCCGGATTTATTTTATTAATCAAGTATAGCGTAAAAAGCAGTCTTTGTCAAAGCGACAGGGCGTAACCACTCACCACTCCCAACATTTTTACCCAGTATTTATTTCAATTTTAGCTAAAAATATACTAAAATAGGGATATATGAAAGGAGAGCTAACAATTGAACAAAGATTAAAGCAGGTTAACAGCCGCCTCAAGAATGAAAACGCTAAACTGCGTTTAGAAAATAAAACCTGGCGTAGCCAGAGGTGACGGAGCTGGAGTTAAAGTTGGAAGATAAAGAATTACAGCGCAAGAATCTGCTGGCCGACCTTCATAACTTCAAACTGTCTGAGGGTGAAATAGCCAATCAGTGGCTGTTCGCGTTCGGTAAGCTCGGCCAAAATCATGGAAACGAACGCTTCAGTGATTGATACTCTGATGATGCGGGAACCAAACAAATCTTTTACGGAGGTTATCTTGCCTAAATTGAAGGAGTTGCGGGGTGAGAATTAGTTGGGGGGCGTGAGTGGATACAGTAATATCTGGTGTATTTGATATTTTACTGATCATATTTATTTACATAACCCCTTCAAGCTCATGTTCGGGGCGACAGCTGTATGCGGAATAAGAACATAGACCCACTGCTTGCCTCCGTTGGCTAGATTAAATACAGTAGCGGATTCGCAATATTTCTTGCCGGCTTCGGCTTTCTCTTGAACCTCTGTGTCGTCGATATCTTTCTCGGCTTTGATTTCAACCATAAAGATCGTGTCGGCAGTTTCTACCACAAAGTCGGGATGATAGCGTTTTGAATTGAACTTCCAATAAAGCTCAAACTGCGAATCGGCCGGGCGAAGCCACTTCAATACATCCGTATCTTTTTCCAAAATAGCGGCAAAATCCTTTTCTGATTTAGAATCAAACTTATACAGATTATGACAAGCTTTTTTGAATCCGCTAAATACCTTTGAGGGAATCGTGTTTGTCGGTGTAATTGTTTCGGCGTAGTGATGCACGCTATCGGCTGTGTATTTGGAAAAGTTGTGTGGCTTTATCCGATCAAACGGATAGACCAGCGGTTCTTCAAAGCCGGAACTTTCCAAATAAAAATGCTGTTGCAATTGGGCATAAATATACTTGCCGATTCCTCGTTTATTGTAGAGCACGATGTTCTCCAAATCTCCCTCGCTTCGGGCATTGCCAAGCTTAGCGATAGCTTGTTTGGCTAATTTGTACAACAGCTCGGACTCACGATCATAATCCACCTCCGGATAGTTGATCAATTCGTTCACTAAAATGTTTTCTGGGGTATCACGCTCTGCTCCGGAACTTTCACTCTGTAATATTTCGCTTTCGTTGGTACGCAAGGTACGGCGAATAATCTCCTTCGATACCGGCTGATAGTTAAGCCCGGCGACACCAAGGTCAAAATCTTTAAAGCCAGACTTTACATCGTGCTTCTGCTGAATAAGCATGCGCGGAATCGGGATCGTCTTATCAATCAACTCGGAAACGACCGACTCGTATTCCTGCTTGGCCGCTTCAACGATAGCCGACTTAAACAAATTTTGTTGCGGATTGCTTTCAATGCTTGTGACTATTTTTTCAAAAGCCAGTTTGCGAATCTCGTCGCTATTCAAGTCATTGATATTTTTAACGCTTGCACCCAGGGCATTCACCGCCTCGGTAATCAACTGTTCGGCTTCCAAAACCAAGCCGGCCTTTTGTCGGTCCACTTCGTTTGTAATGGTCGCTACTTCCTGACGCTTAAGAGCAAAGGATTCGTCCGTTACCGAGGAAGCAGTAATAACTTCCTGTGCTTCAGGCAAAGCGTTCGGATCAATTTCAATAATATTTTCCTGCCGAATTATAGAGTTTGGATCATTAGCGGCGTCAATAATGGATTGAAAGCGATCGTGGGCGATGATAGTGAGCTTGTCCACCTTTTCAACGCCGGTCCGCACGCCATAAGGC
>PFAS01000014.1:0-25353 GCA_002778635.1 Candidatus Falkowbacteria bacterium CG10_big_fil_rev_8_21_14_0_10_43_11
CTGGGTGGCGAGCGTCAGCGAGCGGCGGCGGGGCGGAACGTCAAAATTCAGCGTTCGGATTTTCACTAAAAAAAGTTCGGATTTCGTTCAGCGTTCGGAGCATTGTTTAACGAAACCACTCTTTTTTTACTGAAGAGTGGTTTTAATTTTAAAATCATGTTAAAATTAAATCAATATGTTCAGCTCAAATAAATTTTTAAAAGTCGGCGCGATGTTTTTAATGGTGGTTTTTTTATTTGGCGGTAAAATTACTAAAGCGGCGGAAACTTATTATGATTTATCGCCGGCGGAGATATTAATCACTCCCGACAATCCGGTAATTGATAAAAATTTTACCATTACCGTCAAGGTAAAAAATGCCGGAACCAAAAATATTGATTCTTTAATAGGGTTAACGGATTTTAAATATAAATTTAATAATTTTTCCGTAGTTAAATCCACTCTGCCCGCGCCAACGCTTACGAGCGTAACCAAGCCCGGCGAGTATTTGTATTATTATTTTGAAGGCGGTTTTAACGCTTCCGGCGAAGCAGTTCTGGAGTTTACGGCGGATAATAATAACGAACTCGCGGAAAGCAACGAAAATAACAATGCCATCACCAAAAAAATTAACGTGCTTTTAAGCAGGTATGACTTGTTGTTGGAAGATATTATCGTCAGTCCGGCTGGCCCGGCCGTTAATCAAAAATCAATTATTACCGTAAAAGCGAAAAATAACGGCGTCGCTGGTTTGTTTGACAATGCCGGTTTAAACAACATCCGCTTTAATTTTGCCAACTTTTCATCAGAAGACACGGTTTATCCTAACGCCACTTTGTCAAACATTATTAAAGCAGGAGAGTATTTTTATTATACTTTTACCGGTAAATTTACCAAAGCCGGAGAAGCGCTTTTAACTTTTTCTTTAGATGATACTGAGCAATTAACGGAGCAAAACGAAACCAATAATTATAAAGAAAAAAAGGCGACAGTCAAAGAAAAAGAAGCGATTGATTTAACGGCGGAAAAAATCAGTCTAAACATCAAAGAGCCGATAATTAATGAAAGAATGGAAATTACCGTTACTGTCGCCAATCGCGGCGGCACGAGTCTTACCAACGCCGCTGGTTTGGAAAGCGATGCGGTCCTGGCAAACTTTCCTTACTTTGAAATAGCCAGTACTACCCATGATATTTATCCAAGTATCGCGAACCCGCTTGATCCCAATGAAATTTTTAAGTACGGGTATATCGGGCAATTTAATCGAGCGGGCGACCACAATCTTATTTTTGGCGTTGATAAAAATATTAAAGTTGCAGAAATTAACAAAAATAACAATTCCACCTCTACTATTATTAAAATTTTTGCCGATAAAACCGAAAGAGATGATTTTAAAATAACCGATATCAGAGCGGAAATTATCAGTTCAACTTCAGTAATGGTTGTCTGGAAGACCGATAAGCCAACCATCGGCAAAGTCAGCTATCGGCAAGGCGCTTATCAAACGGACCAGGAAGCGTCAAGTTCCGGCGAGCAGACAAGCCATGCGGTTACGCTTAGCAAGCTCGCTCCTAATAGAGTGTATGATTATAAAATTATCGCTGCCAAAGCCAGTGTAACTAAAATTTCTAATTACCAAAATTTTTCCACGCCGACCAATGACGCGGTAATAGCAACAACCGAGCCGAAAGTCTTAGTGGAGTTAGAGAAAAAAACACTTGCCGCGAGTTGGTCAACTAATTTAAAGGCAACCGGCGCCATTTATTATCGGCACAGCGGCGAGATTAACTATAAAAAAGCCGCGGTTGAAGTTTTATCTTTACACCACGAAATTAAATTGGAAAATTTAGCCGGCGGTGAATACGATTATTGGCTAAATTCAACCAGCAGCGCTGGCACGGTTTGGTTTTCTCCCGTAAGCGCATTTACCATTCCAATACTAATTGCTTCTACGACCGCTTCCACGACAACTGACAAAGTTCTAATGGTGCCGCCGGCTGTTTCAACTATATCCGGCAATAATCAGCCGAGTTCGGCAATAGACATTAAAAATAATAATTTATACCAATCCTTGCGCGGAAAAATTATTTTAAAAGTGGAATCTGCCGGCGAAGCATATTATGTTAATCCGCAAAATAAGCAGATGTATTTTCTAAACCGGCCGGCCGACGCCTATAAGGTGATGCGCAATCAAGGGACGGGAATCAGTAATAAAAATTTGGCAAAAATTCCGGTTGGCTTAGTTGCCGCGAGCGGCGCTGATACCGATAATGACGGGCTGGCGGACATTTTGGAAGAAGCTTTAGAAACAGATAAAAACAAACAAGATACTGATGGCGACGGTTATACTGATAAACAAGAGTTGCAAAGCGATTATTCGCCGTTTGCGTCCGGAGGAATAAAATTAACGATAGATTCAAATTTTAGTAACGCTCAAAAAGGGAAAATTTTGTTGCAAGTGGAAGGCAGGGGAGAGGCGTGGTATGTTAATCCGGCGGATGGGCGGCGTTATTTTTTAGGCCGTCCGGCTGACGCTTTCCAAGTAATGCGGCTATTAGGAACTGGCGTTTCCAACAATAATTTTTCCGCATTGCAAAGTAAATAAAATCTAAAAACACAAAACCCTCCGCGCAGCGCTTACCCCATAAAATTTAAGCAAAAGCGGGAGGGTTTTATGTTTAGGCCCAATTTACTTCCATACTAAAAAATTTGGGGGTAAATTAGTTATTGTTGCGGCGGCGTTATCAATGTTTCCGGCCGGATTTGAATTGACTGCGCCGTAATACTGCCATCGCTATTAGCCGTGCCATTAGCGGTAATTTGCTTTCCTATCGCCAAATCAGCAAGCGTGCCGTCTGCTTGTTTATTAATGCTGGTAGAAGCGGAAAAGAAAATTATTTTTGTCCCGCTTTGGCTGTTTTGGCCTGCCGGTGCATCTGCACCCGGCGCCATTGGCACGCGATTACTGTTAATTTTAACCGTGACGCTTTTATCGTCTTTAGCGATAATTTCTCCGGTTAAAAATCCGCTTCCCTGGTTGCCTTTTTGATCTGCGTTTATAAATCCCTGCATACGGTTGCGCCCGCCCTGCATTTGCGCAAAACCGGCTTTGCCCTTACTTTGGCCGTACTTCAGGCCGGCGTAAAAAAATCCGCCGCTAACGATGATAATAATTAAAATAACAATAATTGCCTTTGAGCTCATTTTTTGTTTGTCCATAATTTACAATTAGTTATTAATTAATTTTGACGGTAAAATAAATTTTTAGTGGCGGCGACAAACCATCGCCAGTGCAAACTTAAATGAATTAATAGCAAAATTATTAAAATGTTTCCGGTTAATTCATGAATGTCTCGCCAGCGGGCATAAGCCGCTATAATGTTAATGATAAATAAAATTAATAAGCAGACGTCAATAAAATAATTTAAGTTTTGATTAGCCATATTTGAAAATTTATTATTCGTAACGCAAGGCTTCAATTGGATTTAAGTTAGCGGCGCGGCGAGCCGGATAATAGCCAAAAACAATGCCGATGGCGGCCGATACGCCAAAGGCGAGCAGAACGGAAGCAGTAGTTACTTTCGTCTGGGTAAAGCCGAAGTACTCAACGCCGAATGCTACCGCCCAGCCCAAAACAATGCCGATGGCGCCGCCGATAAAAGTAAGCGCGATCGCTTCAATCAGAAACTGCAGGCTGATGTCCAGCCGTTTCGCGCCGATTGCTTTGCGCAAGCCGATTTCGCGCGTTCGTTCCGTTACGGTCGTGAGCATCATATTCATAATGCCAATACCGCCAACGACAAGGGAAATGCCGGCAATGGCCGCGAGCAGAATAGTAAAAGTTTCCGTAACGCTGGACGCGGTTGCTAGTATATCCGCCTGATTCATGATATTAAAGTCCGGATTGGCTGCGTCAGTGATATTATGGCGCGCTAGTAACAAATCAGTAATCTGCTGTTGAATCTCCGACATTGAATCGGAACTTTCCGCTTGCACATTTATGGTAGTCACATAATTTTCTCCAGCTAAAAACTTTTGAGCGCTCGTTAGCGGAATATAAATCATATCGTCCTGGCTGCCAAAACCCGTGCCGCCTTTGGCTACGGTTATGCCGATTACTTTAAATTCCATGCCGTTAATCCTTATTGCCTGCCCAACCATATCTTCCGCGCCTTCGCCAAATAAATCATCGCGCGCCGTCGGACCCAGCACCGCTACTTTGGAAAGCCCGAGGATATTTTGGTCGGAGATAAACGAGCCATGGTCAATCTCTATATTTTTTACGCCCGGATACGATGCGGTAGCACCGGTAATTGAAGTATTAGTATTTTTCCCCTTACTGGTTACTTGGTACCGACCGGAAAATTCCGGTGCGACCGCTTTGGCCAAAGACACTTCTTGCATTATCGCGTCCGCATCAGCTTGCGTGAGCGTACGCGCCGAACCGCGGCCGGAACTCACCTGAAAACCCGGGCCGCGCTGGGCGCCGGGCCTGACTATTATTAAATTTGAGCCGATTGATTCAATGCTGGACTGCACTGAACTTTGTGCGCCTTGCCCGATCGCAACCATCGCGATTACCGAACTAATGCCAATAATAATGCCAAGAATGGTTAGGCCTGAACGGATTTTGTTGGAGGAAATCGCCGCGCACGTTTCTTGCGTTACGTCTGCTATTTTCATAATAATGTTAATTATTTTATCGTTCTTTTAGCGTGAGTTTTAGTATCGCTTAGTATTACGCCGTCGCGGATGTAAATAATTCGGTCCGCGTGTTCAGCCACCTCGTTTTCATGGGTAATTAAAATTATCGTACGGCCTTGCTCGGCGTTGAGTTTTTGGAAAGTCGCGAGCACTATTTCGCCGGTTTTAGTGTCTAAATTTCCCGTCGGTTCATCCGCCAAAATCAATGCCGGATTGTTAACTAAGGCGCGGGCGATGGCGACGCGCTGGACTTGGCCGCCGGAAAGCTGATTGGAAAAATGGCCAAAATGGTCTTTATCCAGTCCGGCTGCCTGCAAGGCGGTTTCCGCTTTTTGTTTCCGCTCTTCTCCTTCTATGCCCGCGTATACTAGCGGCAACATCACGTTGCGCAATACGGTCGTGCGCGGTAATAAATTGAAAGATTGAAAAACAAAACCGATTTTATTTTTTCTGATATCCGCCAATTCGTCTTCGCTCAATTTGGAAACATCCTGGCCGTCCAATGAATAAGCGCCGCTGGTCGGCGTATCCAACGCTCCCAAAATATGCATTAAGGTTGATTTCCCCGAGCCGGACGGTCCCATAATCGCGACAAATTCGCCGTTTTTAATCGTGAAACTAATTCCTTTCAGCACTTGCGACTCCACATCGCCGGTATAATAAGTTTTGGTGACATTTTGAATCTCAATCATAGTGTTCAACAAGTTTATCGTCTGCCGCCCATTATAAAACCGGCGTTTGGAGTCGAACTTTTACTGGAACCGGAGCCGGAACTTTTGGTTGACGATGAAGAAGATGAAGTAACGGTACGAATTACGATTTGGTTGCCTTCTTTCAAACCGGAAATTATTTCCGTGGAGATGTCGTCAGCAATGCCAATTTCTACCGTTTGTTTGCGGGGAGCAATGGACGGGGTAACGCCTTGTTTCATTTCATCCGCCAAATATTCTTGGTCAAATATTTCCACATAGTTTGCATTATTTTGCGTTTTGACAGCGCTGTTAGGCGCAAGCAACGCGTCTTGTTTGGTTTCGGTAATAATCGCGGCGCTAACGCTCATACCGGGTTTTACCCGCTCGTCCTGCGTATCAAAATTAATTTTTATTTTGTAAGTTACCACCCCTTGGCTGACCGTGCCGATTGCGTCTATGTCTACCGTTTTGCCGGTAAGAGTTAAGTCGGTAATGGCGTCAAAGGTCAAAGTCGTTTTTTGGCCAATTTTTATTTTGGCCGCGTCCACCTCGTTGAGCGAAATGGAAGCGATTTTTTGTCTGGTGATAATAGTGGCGATAGCGCCGCCGGAAGAAACGGAGTCGCCTTTTTTAACATCAACGCTGGCTACTACGCCGTCAAAAGGCGCGCGAACGGTATAATCCGCCAATTTTTCCTGCGCGTCCAAAAGCGCGTTTTGTTTTTGCCTTACCGCCAATTCCTGCGATTGCAGGTCAAAAGCATCGGCGCCGGCTTTTAAATTTATTAAAGACAATTCTTTTTCTTTTAATGACGCTTCCGCCACCGCGATATCAAGGGGATTATTTTGATCCATTGCTTTCAAATCTTGTTCAGCGCTCGCCAAAGTGTCGCGATTATTTTTGAGCGTGGTTTGGATAGACAAAAGAGTGGATAGGTGATTATTAGTTTGGCTGGTATAAGTGGCTAAATTTGTTTGGTACTCTTTGACTTTAGAGAAAATACTAACTTTACTTTTAGAGCGAATATCTACCCAAGTATCCAAATAGTTGCTTTCACTTTTAGTGGCTTGAGCGATGAGTTTGGCAGTTTCTAAACTTTCTGCCAATAAAGATTCAATCACGGCTGACTCGGAATAACGAGAAGCGTTTTTGTAATCGGTAAAATTTTTATCATAGGCGGCGCGGGCTGCCCAATAGTCGGCTACCGCTTTTTGCTGGAATAACTGCAAGCTGTCGCGGTCCTCGTAGTTTAAAGCGTTAAGCAAAGCGGATGTGTTATCTTGTCCACCGCTAACGGACGATTCGCTGGAAGAGATATCTTTACCGTATAAAATATTTTCTAATTGGGTGATAATAGTGGGTAAGTTTAAAAAAGCGTTGGCAACGGCGTTAAAAGAATCGTCATACGCTTTGGTGATATTATCCTGCGCCGTTTGTTTGGCGTTCAGCGCGTCTTGATAATTGCTTTGTTGAGTCAGCTTTAACTTAGCCAAATTGTCGCGCGCGCTAGTAAGAGAATTCTCCGCTTGCAAGAGCGAATATGAGTCAACGGGCGCTTTTAATTTTTCCCAAGACAATTTTGCGCTGGCCAGGTTAGTTTGAGCGTCCCGGATGGATTTTAACGCTTCTTGCGCGTTTAATTGCGCCAGAATCTGCCCGTTTTTTACCTCTTGGCCGTTTTTTACCGCCACATTTAAAGCTTCTCCCGCCACTTTGGCTTTAATGTCCACTTGGTTGGACGAATCCACTTGGCCGCTGCCGGAAACGGAAGTTATTAATGTTCCGCGAGTTACGCTCCCTAAAATATAACGAGTCGCAGTTTCTTCAGCGGTTAATTTTTTATAACCGTAATAACCACCGCCCGCTATAATTGCAACGATAATTGCCAGTAAAAATTTTCTTTTTAAAATTTTATAAATTAGATTCATAACTTTTTGTTAGCGCCAAAATTTAAATCGCGCCGGACCGGGCGGTGGGGGAGGCGGCAAATCGTTTGGATTAAACACTCTGATTATTTTGGCGTTAATAGAACCGTCATCTTGAGGCGAGCCGATCACCACAACTGATTCGTCCATTTTTAATTCAGTAGGTGCGATTTCCGTTCGACCCATTTGAATAAGGGTACTAGTCGCTATTTTTACTATTTTTTCTGCCTGTTCTTTGCTTTGGACAATTAAAGTGTCGCCCTCAATTTTGGCAATCGTTCCGGCCGCGCCATGACCGCCGATAAAATCTTTGCCGGCAAAATCAGGCAGAAATCCTTCGCGCGGACCGCCGAAAGCGCGGTGGTAGTTTTCGCCCCAGCGGTAAGAAAAGTTAGCTTTGCGGAAACCAATAAACATGCCTAATTGGAGAACTAACAGGCAGACGATTAGTGCGCCGACAGCGCCAATCAGCCATTTAAACGCTTTAGATTGAAAAAAATTTTTTAAGTCCATATGTTTTATTTTAGATTAATTAGAAAATTTGAATGTCGGCTTAGAAATCAGCGGCGCGCCGTATTTAACGGCGAATTTAAGCGCGACTAAAGTTGCCATTATTGCCAAAAGCAACGCCGCCGCGCTGATTATAGGCAGAGTTTCAAGCAAACTCAGAAGAAAATCCTGCCAGTTGACGGCGACAATTTTTAAATTATAAAACAACAGCGCCAAATATTGGCTAAAGCCGGAACTGGTTATATCCGACCAAAAAGCCTGCCACGCCGGCACGGTTCCGGCTAAAGATAAAAGGAGTAACAAAGCCACTCCGGCAAACCGCCGGCGCAAAATAAGTAATTTTTGTTCGACCGCGATGCGCAATATTATTTTATTGAATAAGCCGTCCGGCACCGGCAAATTTTGATTATTATTAACTTGGTTTATGTTTATGCCCATATATTTTATTATACGAACAAAAGACGCGTTTTGGTGCGCTACTGTTTAATTAGCATTTTTTTAAGTAAAACTAACGCCCGCCGATAGCGGCTTTTAACCGTATTTAGCGGCTCCCGCAAGGATTGCGCGATTTCCCGAAAATTTAATTCCTGATTATGGCGTAAAGACACTACTTCCGCGTATTTTTTAGGAAGTTGTTTCGCCGCCGTTGATAATTTATTCGCCAATAACTTTTTATCAGCCAAAACATCCGGCGCGTCCGCTTCATCAATAAAATTTTCTATCCCCAAATCTTGATTATTAATTTTTTCCCATTCGGAGAAAGAAATCGCCCGTTTTTTCTTTAGCCAATCCAAGCCGGTGTTTTTGGCGATTTGATAAAGCCAAGATTTAAATTTTTTAGTTTGGTCAAATTTTTTTAAGTGGCGCCAAACTTTTACGAAAGTTTCTTGCGCGATATCTTCCGCGTCATCGCTATTTTGCGCGTAGCGAAAAGCCAGCCGGTAAATTGCCGAGAGATGGCGCGCCACTAATGTTTTTAAGGCTTCGTTATTTCCTTTAGCCGCTAAATTGGTTAATTGTTCGTCGTTAAGGTTTTCCATAATAATTTTTACTATAACACAGGCGGCTCTCTTTTCAAGCGCCGATTTTTTGCTTTTATCTAAAAAAAGAAGTATAATAATAAAAACGCTTATTATTTTTAACCATAAAAATATGACCAAACCACGATTAATTTTACAAAGCTTTTTTAACTCGCTTGGAGTGTTCGTTTACGTGAGCGGGATCGCGGCTTTGATTACCAACGGCGAAAAACTATTCGGCAAAATAAACAGCATTTGGGGCCCGATACTTTTTTTAATGCTGTTCGTGGTTTCGGCTTTAATTACTGCTACTCTGGTATTCGGCCGGCCGATTTATTTATATTTTAACGAGAAAAAGCGAGAGGGGATTAAACTGTTTTTTTATACGGTTGGATGGCTGGTAGCGATGACGATAACGGTGCTTTTAATAATAGCGGCAAGCAAATAAATCAAATTTATGGCGATAAAATTCGTTAAGTCAGTGGTAAAATCAGCCGGCAGGGGAGTGTCCGGCGACCCGGAAGTGCGAAAAGTATTAGCGCGTTACCCGCGCTTTTTTGGTTTTATCAAGCGCCGTTTGACGCCAGACGAAAAATTTGGCTTGATTTTGACGCTAGGGACGATTTTTGCTTTAATTTTTATTTTTCTTTTTTTTGCCATTTGCCGGGATTTAATCGGCAACGACCCGTTAGTCGCGGCGGATTTGCGCATTATTAATTTGGTGCAAATTTTCCGCCATCCCGTTTTAAACCAAGTTATGCTGTTTATCACTTATTTAGGCAATTGGCAGACGATTTTGTCCGGTTTAATTTTCGTTTGCTTTTATTTAGTGACGGCAAAGCGGTTTTATTATTTGTTTACCGTGATTTTTTCCACCGGCGGGGCGGTGATTTTTGGAACGGCGATAAAATATATTTTCGCCCGACTGCGGCCGCCGCTGGTCGACACTTTAGCCGCCGCCGACGGTTACAGTTTTCCCAGCGGCCACATCTTCGTTTCTTTGGCGTTTTACGGACTAATAGCTTATTTTATTTTTCACCGCCAAAAAAATTTTTGGGTAAGATTTGCGACCGTATTTATCGCCACGCTGGCAATTTCAGCGATTGGTTTTTCGCGCGTTTATTTGGGAGTGCATTGGCCCTCCGACGTGCTGGCGGGTCTTGTGGCCGGTTTGGCTCTGTTCGCCATTTCCGTCACCGCACTCGAGATGCGCCGGAAATTTAATCTCCGGCCGCGAGGGACTTTGCTGTTTACCCGCCGAACGAGATTAATCGTCAGCGCGTTGCTGTTCGCGCTTTGGCTCGGATATTTAATTTATTTTTTTAACGCCAATCCGCTACTTGCGCGTCAGACCCTGCCGGTGGAACAAAAAGTGCCGTTAGGCGAGACCGATATTCCCGACGGCATATTTTTGCGCGTGCCCAAAAACAGCGAAACCATTACCGGCGTTCCCATGGAGCCGCTTAACGTCATTGTTGTCGGCGGACGGAAAAATTTAGAGCAAATTTTTACGAAAGCCGGCTGGTTTTTAACCGACCCGCTGACGCCGCGGACGCTTTGGCGTTTGGTTAAAGCGTCGATTTACAATCAGCCTTACGAACGCGCGCCGGGCACGCCTACTTTTTGGGACGCGCGGCCCAACGATTTTTCTTTTGCCCAAGAAACAGCCGAACAATCGGTGCGGGAACGAAATCACATTCATTTTTGGAATACTCCTTTTGTTTTGGCGGACGGACGGCAAGTTTGGTTCGCAACGGCGCATTTTGACAAAGAAATTCAGTTGGTAAAAAATATTTTTCCCGCGCACGTGATTGACCCGGCGATTGATAAAGAGCGCGATAAAGTGAAGCGCGATTTGACTGGGGCCGGCGGAGTTGAATCAATCAAAGAGTTTCAAATAGTGGAGCCGACTTTGGGCAAAAACCAAGCGGGTGACTTATTTTTTACCGACGGTAAAGCTGAAATTATTTTTCTTGAGCCGTAAACCCCGTAATAAATTACGCTAAAAGCAACGGCCATGTTTGTTTTACGGTTAAAAAAGCCGTCGGTTATTGTAATTAGCCGCTACTTTGCTACAATATAGCCATGGGCATTAATTTATCCCAAATCTATGGTTTATTGCATTTTAAAGCTCAAAACGCTAAAACCGGCTTGAGTATTTTATGGCGGGACACAGGCGTTAGATTAATGACGCTGGTAAGTTTATTGTTAAACAGCGTTAACTGGAGCATGGCCGTTTTTATTAATTTAAAAATTACCGATGAAATTATAGCTTTGCACCACAACATTTATTTTGGCATTACCTTAATCGGCCCGGCCAAAGAAGTTTATTTTATTCCTTTTTTCGGCCTGCTGATTATAATAATTAATGTTTTTTTAGCTTACCTGGTCAAAGAAGACGACCGATTTTTTATGAGTGTTTTCGGCTTAAGTTCAATTTTAGCGAATGTTTTTTTAACCCTTGGGCTGGCAGCCGTGATGTTGATTAATTTTAGATAAGCTTATGGAAAATTTTTACATTATCAAAATTTTATTTTTAACCGCTCTGTCGGCGATAATGGCGCTTTTATGGACGCCGCTTTTGACTCATTTTTTATATAAATATAAATTAGGCAAAAGCATCAGAAATAACGGCGCAACGCCGGTTTTTACCGCTTTGCATAAAGCTAAAGAGGGTACGCCAACGATGGGCGGACTGATTGTTTGGGTAACGGTTTTAATAGTGGCTTTAGTATTTTTTTACGCGGCTAAATTCGTTGACTTTTACTTTTTCCAGCAAATGAATTTTTTAACTCGCAGCCAGACGCTTTTGCCGCTCGGCTGTTTAGTCGCCGCGGCCGTCGTCGGCTTGTTTGACGATATTTTAGACGTTCGCGGCCAAGGCAAAGGAGGAATGCGGATGCGGCAGCGGATCATATTGTACGCGCTTATCGCGGCGGCAGGGGCGCTTTGGTTTTTTTATAAGCTTGATTGGGATTTGTTGCATGTGCCGTTTGTCGGTAATTTTCAGGTTGGCTTATGGTATGTTCCCATTTTTATTTTTATCATCGTGGCGACTGCTTTTTCGGTCAATGAAATTGACGGGCTGGACGGCCTTGCCGGCGGCACGCTTTTAACCGCTTTTGGCGCTTACGGCGTGATTGCTTTTGTGCAGGGCAAGTACGATTTGGCCGCTTTTTGCGGTGTCATCATCGGCGCACTCGTCGCATTTTTATGGTTTAACATCAAACCGGCTCGTTTTATTATGGGCGATACGGGCGCGATGTCGCTCGGCGTCACGCTCGGCATTATCGCCATGCTGACCAACCAAGCGCTGCTTTTGCCGATTATCGGCGTTCTGTTCGTCGTTGAGTCGCTTTCTTTTTTAATCCAAGTTACTTCCAAAAAATTACGCGGCAAAAAAGTATTTTTGTCTTCGCCGATCCACCATCATCTGGAAGCCATCGGCTGGCCGGAATATAAAATCGTGATGCGTTTTTGGCTTATTTCCGGCGCGTCAGCAGTAATTGGGTTAATTTTATTTTTACTTGATAAGTAATTAATTAAGCCAAAAAAATATGAGAAGAGAAACTTTAGGAAAATTTGAACCAATTAAAACTTTTGATTTAAACGAGGAGGAGGAAAAAAGATTAAAAACAGATTGGATGAATGCCATGGAAGAACACGCAGAGTTTAGGCATAAGGAAAAAGAAGCGGCGCGAGCCGGCAACCATCCGCTTCTTGAAGAAACTACTGCCGCTAACAGAAAGCTTAATGACGCAACGCAAGAAATCAAGCGGCGCGGCGGATTAGTGGAACGAGAAATTTCTCATCGGGCAATGAAAGAAATAGCCGCTAATCCGGAAAATTTTGCTCTCAAATACCCGGAGTTAGTCAAACAGGCGCTGGTTAATGAGATAGTAAGAATTAATAATTTGGAGATAAATATTAAAGAAAAAATAGTGCCATTGCGTCTTTTGGGTCTTGAATTAGCAAATACAAAAAGAAGGGGAAATATAAATAATTCAGAATATAAGGAAAAATTGGCTATATTTCAAAATGCGGAAAAAATGGCAATAGCAGAAAAAAACGAAGTAATGCAAAGATTTATTAAAGTCCTTGAGAGGCCAGAGGCGGAAAGAATATACGCGGAACAAAAGGAAAAAAACAAAGGACAATTTTTTCTGGATTAACTAAATTAATTTATGTTTCAAAGGAGGCTGAATAGGTTCAAATCAATGTTCGCCGGTTTAATCCGCGAGCGGGGAAATTACCACGCTCCCGACCCTTTTATCATTGCCATTATTCTTGTAATAGTTATTTTTGGCCTAGTAATGCTTTCATCCGCCTCTAGCGCGATTTCTTTTATCAAATATCAATCGGCTTACGCTATTTTTTATAAACAGCTTTTCGGCTTGGCAATGGGGCTTGGTTTGTTTTTTTTCTTAAGCCGGTTTGATTACCATAATTATAAAAAAGTGGCGCTCGGACTGTTGGTTTTTTCGTTGCTGTTATTGTTAATAGTTTTTATCCCTACTTTCAGTGCCGGATGGGGCAACGCCAGAAGCTGGGTTAATATTTTTGGCTTTTCGCTTCAGCCCTCGGAAATCGTAAAACTGTCGTTTCTGTTGTATTTGGCCGCCTGGATTGAAAAGCGCGGCAAGGATTTGATTGATTTGCACCACGGCACTATGCCTTTAATAGTTTTATTGGCCGTAATCAGCGTTTTGATGCTCCTGCAGCCGGATACTGGCACGCTTTTTATCATGCTTTTGATTTCGCTTGCGGTATATTTTGTCGGCGGCGGGAACTTAAAGCATATTTTCGTCATCGGCCTCGCGGGCGCGTTTATTTTATTTATTATGATCAAAATCGCGCCGTATCAAATGGATCGCTTTCATTGTTTTTTTGATTCTAATTTCAGCCCGGAAGATAAGTGTTATCAAATCAATCAATCGTTAATCGCCGTCGGCTCCGGCGGATTTTGGGGCAGGGGATTCGGCAATTCACGCCAAAAATTCCGTTATTTGCCGGAAGTGCAAGGAGACGCGATTTTTCCGATTATCGCCGAAGAAGTCGGTTTTGTAATCTCAGCTATTTTAGTAGCGTTGTACGCCTTATTATTTTATCGCGGCTATTTAATTTCCCAAAGCGCGCCGGACATGTACGGCCGCCTGCTCGCCATCGGCATTGTTACCTGGTTTTGCTCGCAGGCGTTTATTAACATCGCCGGCATGATTAATTTAATGCCGATGACCGGCGTGCCCTTGCCTTTTATCAGTTACGGCGGTAGCGCGATGATGGCGGCGCTCGCCGCCGCGGGGATTTTGATTAATGTGTCTAAACAGACAAAGTAATCGCAAATATTAAATTGAACGGAAATTTAACGATACTTAACTAGAGAAATTTAATATGCAACAGAACATTTCCAATGGTATAAAAATGAAAATTTTATTAACTGGCGGCGGCACCGGCGGTTCGGTAACCCCATTGCTTGCCGTATTTGATGAGTTACGCGTTACGCGAGATGCGTTATGCGACTTTGAGTATTTGTGGGTCGGAACAAAAAGCGGACCGGAAAAGGAGATGGTCGCGCGGGAGGGGATTGAATTTAAAGCTATCGCCGCGGGGAAATTCCGGCGGTATTTTTCGGCGCGCAATTTAATTGACCCGTTTTTCGTAATTATTGGTTTTTTTCAATCACTAGTCATTATTTTAAAATTTAAACCGGATTGGATTATTACCGCCGGCGGATTCGTGAGCGTACCGGTTTTTTGGGTCGGCTGGCTAACGCGCAAAAAAATGATTGTGCACCAGCAGGATGTCCGCGCCGGGCTCGCGAATAAATTAATGGCGCCGCTCGCGAAATTCGTAACGGTAACTTTTGAGAAATCACTGCAAGATTACGGGCCGGAAGCGAAATGGATTGGAAACCCTGTTAGAGGTAAGAAGCTAGAAGTAAAAAGTAAAAAGTACTTTAATTTGGCTATAAATATGCCAGTGCTCTTAATTTTGGGTGGGGGGACGGGGTCGGCGTTTATTAATAAACTTGTGCTGGAAAGTTTGCCGCAACTGACTAAAATTTGCCAAATAATCCATGTTACCGGCAAAGGCAAACAGCCAGCTTTAAAGAAAAATTACCCAAATTATTACCCTTACGAATTTTTAAATACGGAGCAAATGGCGGAAGCTTACGCGGCGGCAACAATAGTTGTTTCGCGTTGCGGCCTGGCGACTTTGAGCGAATTGTCTTATTTCGGCAAGCCGGCGATTTTAATATACCTGCCAGGTCATCAAGAATATAACGCGCGCGTTTTTGAAGAATACGGCGCGGCGATTGTTTTGGACCAGCCGGCGTTAGAGAAGAATTTTTTTATTAAAAAAGTGAAAAAGTTATTAGCCGATAAAAAATTACAGGCTGATTTGAGCAAAAACATTTCGGAAGTGATAAAAAAAGGAGCGGCGAAAGAGTTGGCAAAAATTATTTTAAAAAATTAATTATATTTTTGTTTCTTGACATAATACGGTAAAAAGCATATCTTTTATTAACCGTAAATAAGTTCTTTTAATCTTAATAAAAGAGGTGAAAAGATGGACGCAGTGATAACTGGAAATGTTGAAGAAATTCGTTTAGCGGCCGGCACTAAAGTAGCGGTAAGTCAAGATTTCAACCTGCTTTTTAATTTAGGAAGAGTAAAGGAGGGGAAAGTTGGTTTTATAGTTAAGGATTTAGAAAACGGTTGCGCGCTTGTCCAATGGGAAAATACGCAAAATAGCAGCATTTGTAATATTAGCTATCTAAGAATTGTTAACTGACCTTTGGAAGGGAGAAAAAAATGCCACTTGAATTTTTAACCAAAGAACAGATAGATAAGTTATTGAGCGGGTTTGTAGATATATCAGATGGCGCCGAAGAAGATGCTCCTGAAAATGAAGATGATTTTAATTTTGTACCCATGAACCCCTTAAGTTCTTTTTTGTCAGCTAGAACAAACAAGAACGCTAGAATATGTATGTTAACTAGCGATTTTGTTGACAAGCATCATAACAGCGAAGACATGGGAGAGTTGAAAGAAATTTTAAGGTGGTTATTTGTGGGAAAGAACAAAGAGGTCGCCAATACTTTAAAAGAGTTAATTGTAGAAGACGGTTCAGACGCTTCTGTAAAAACGCTGGCGGCAAGATTTTTATTAATAAGCAAGATACTTCTCGAAACGGCAACCGAACAGCTGCAAAAACAGGAAAACACCGTAAAAGATTTGCGCCAACAAAGAGAAGATGCCTATAATTTGTTCATTTTTTAATAAGGCGTATTTCGGAATGCTCTGTAAAGTATAATAAAACAACCCAAAAAATGGGCTGTTTTTCTTTTTGCAGTTATGCTAAAATTATTTTAGAAAGTCAATATAAACGCCATAGAGCAGAGCCAGCGCGGAAAAAACAAAAATCGCGATGTAATTCCACTTTGCTTTGCTTGACTGCAGGCTTTTTAAAACATATACTAACGCGTTGCGGTCGCCGTCGTTCAGCCGCTTGTCGTTATAAATTTTAGAGGTAAGCCGTTTGGCTTTAATTAATTTTTCACGGTTGTTTTCCACGCGGTAGCGGTGGGCGAAATACCAGACAAAACCGATGGTGCCGATGTACCAGGCGACTTGCACCCAAAAGGCGCTGTAGTAATTTAAAACCACGATGACGCGGTAGGCAATGGTCGCGATAATTCCTACCCAGAAAACAAGCAGGCGATAATATTTGTTGCTGGTGCGTGTCTGGTTAGCCATAGAATTTGCAGACCCCGAGCCTCAGAAGTTGTGGGCTTTCTCATCAATTGATGAAAGTTCGATACATTAAGCATACTATAATTTCAAAAAAATGCAAGTACGAGAAAAACAATTAAAACCACTAAGAAATATATACTTTATCGGTATTAAGGGCGTGGGCATGACCGCGCTCGCGCAAATTTTATCCGCACAAGGTAAAAAGGTAAGCGGCTCAGACACGCCTGAAAAGTTTTTTACCGATAAGGTTTTAAAGCGGGCAAAAATCCCTTTTGTTGAAGGTTTTGCCGCTATTAATATCCCGGCAGACGCGGAACTTATTATTCGTTCCGGCGCTTACACGGCGGAAAATAACGCGGAAGTGGCGGAAGCGATTAAGCGCGAATTACCAATCTTAACGCAGGCAGAAGTTCTTGCGGAGCTGTTTAACGATAAATACGGCATCGCGGTCTGCGGTTCGCACGGAAAAACAACGACTTCGGCGCTACTTGCTTTTATTTTGTGGCAAACCGGATTAGACCCGACCGCCGCCATCGGTTCGGCCGTGCCGCAGTTCAGCGGCAACGCTTTAGTCGGCAAAGGAAAAATAATGGTTATTGAGGCGGACGAGTATCAAAACAAATTAAAGTTATATCAGCCAAAAATAGTTGTTTTAAACAATATTGACTATGACCACCCTGATTTTTTTAAAACCCCGCGGGCGTATCGGCAGGCATTCGTTGATTTTGTTAAAAAAATTCCCCGCGACTGTTTTACCGTAGTGAACTTTAATAACCAAGAGGCGAAGTTAGCGGCTAAAAATTGCCGCACTCGTGTTTTTAGCTACGGCTATACAACATTAGACAAATACCGAATTTTACCGGATATAGTATTAAAAAACGGCTGGCAATATTTTTATTTGCAAAAAGGCAAGCAGGATTTAGGTGAGTTTAAAATGCAAATAATTGGCAGACACAACGTGGAAAATGCCACGGCAGTTATCGCGACTTGTTTAGAATTAAAGATTTCTTTAGCGAAAGTCAAACGGGCTTTAGCAAAATTTAAGGGTACGGCGCGGCGCATGGAAATTTTGGGAAAATATAAGGGCGCTTTATTTATTGACGACTACGCCCACCACCCGACCGAAATTCAAGCCACGCTGCTCGCTTTGCGGCAACAGTATCAGCGGCAAAGAATCATTTGCGCTTTTATGCCGCATACTTATACGCGCACGAAAGCTTTATTTGACGATTTTGCCAAAAGTTTTATCAATGCGGATGAGATTATAATTTTACCGATTTACGGCTCGGCGCGGGAAAAACAGGGCGGGGTTTCCAGTGAGGAATTGGCAAAAAAAATAGGCAAAAATACGCTTTATGCGTCTTCTATTCAATCGTGCGCGGCTTATTTAAAACAACGCGTTACCAAAAAAAACATTGTCGTTTTAATGGGCGCCGGCGATGCTTTCCGCGTTTGGCACAACCTCAAACAGTAACATTTTTTTAACTTTTTCGTATATTTAAGCAGCAGAGCGGATAATCCCGCCATTTTTGTGCATTTATTTATGGCAACTTTTTGGAAAAATTTATGGCAGCTGATAGAACCTTCGCAAAAAAGGATAAAGGTTTTGGTTTTTTTATTGGCAATTTACGAACTGATAAAATTAGTCGCCCCGTATTTATTAAAGATTATTATTGATACTTTAAACGCTACCGGCATTGAAGAAATTAAACTTCTGCTTTGGCTGGCAGGGGGAATGCTCGTAGCGGAAGAAATCCAGTCATATCTGGAATGGATAAGCAACCGCTTAATATTAAAAATTACTTTGGACGTTGATTATTATTTGCCCACGAACGCGCAGAAAAAAATGATGTTTTTGTCGCTGGGCTACCATGAGCGGGAAAACACCGGCAATAAAATTACCAAAGTGCAGAGAGGCGTAGAGCACATCGTAAGTTTGTTGGAGAATTTGTTTTGGGAGGTTGTTCCCACCTGTTTGCAGCTGATTTTTACGCTCGGGACTTTATTTTTTATTGATTGGCGCTTTGGTTTGGCGTTTTTGCTTTTTTTCCCAAGCTTTATTTATCTCACTTATCGCGTAAATTATAAACTAAAATCACGCCGGCAGGTTCTGCACCAAAAATGGGAGGAGGCATCCGGGAAAATGGCGCAGTCAATTTTAAACATCAATACCGTCCAGTCTTTTGTGCAAGAAAAGAGGGAAACGCGGGAGTACCAAGGCATTAGAGATAAAATAAAAGAAAACGAAAAATACGTTTGGAATAAAGTGATGGACTTTGTGATGGCGAGGGATTTGATAGTTAATTCCGGCCGGCTGACAATTTTGACGTTAGGAATATGGCTGGTAAGCCGCGGCGCGACCACTATCGGCACTCTGGTGTTTGTCTTTACTATTTCGGAAAAGGCGTTTTTTTCCATGTTTCGCCTGTCGCGATTTTATGACCGCATTGAGCATAGCGTAGAACCGGTTGAACGCTTTATGAAACTTTTTCAAGAAGAATCGGAAATTAAAAATCCGGAGCATGGCTTAAAGCCAAAAGATATTCGCGGTGAAATTGAATTTAAGAACGTAACTTTTATCTACAAGGAAAGCAAGGTTAAAGCTTTAAAAAACGTAAATTTTAAAATAACTGCCGGCAACTCAGCCGCTTTCGTCGGTCCGTCCGGCGGCGGAAAAACAACCATCGCCCGTTTAATTTATCATCATTATAATCCGCGGCAAGGCGCGGCGCTTTTGGACGGTCATGATTTGCGCGAATACGATTTATATTACTTCCGCGAACAAATAGCGATTGTGCCGCAAGAGGCGGAAATTTTTAACGCATCGGTGCGGGATAATATCGCTTACGCCAATCCGCGGGCAAGTTTCGGGGAAATTAAAAAAGCGGCGCGCATCGCGAACGCCGAAGAATTCATTAAGACTTTAAAAAACGGCTACGATACGGACGTGGGGGAGCGGGGCATCCGGCTTTCCGGCGGTCAGCGCCAGCGAATCGGCATCGCTCGCGCGATTCTGGCAAATCCGAAAATTTTAATTTTTGACGAAGCGACCAGTAATTTGGATTCGCAAAGCGAGAAATTAATCCAGGAAGCGATGGAGCGCGTGAGCGAGCGGCGCACCGTGATTATGATTGCCCACCGACTCTCTACCATCCGCCACGCCGACCAAATTTTTGTCTTGGACGGCGGGGAACTTGTGGAGCAAGGCAACCATGAGGAATTGAGCAATGTTAAAGGTGGTTTATATGCGAAGTTATTAAAATTGCAGGGGAGCGGAGATGTGGATTAAAGAGTAACCAGCAATGAGTAACGGGTAACGAGTAATTTGCCATTGACAAAAATAGATTATGTGATAAAGTGCAAAGTCGTTATTTAACAAAAGAATATAACCGAAAAACAAGGAAAGTGAGGATTAGAAGATAATGATAGCCATAGGTCCTTCTACGGGCTGGTTATACGCAAAAGGCATTAATCTAACAAACCAGCAAGAAATAATAATGCAAGCGGCGGGCGCAGACGGTTTTGAAGTCTGCATGTATGGATGGGGAAAAAATGACGAAAGAATTATTTCGTTGCGGCAAGAAAATTTTAATAAGAAAAATTTTTGTTACAGATCCTTGCATCTTCCGGATGTAAATGATGAAGAAATAGAGCGCAAAATCGCCATTACTCAAGAGTTTACGACTCTTATTGGCGCCGTCGCCGCCTTGACGCACCCTCTGAAAGTAAAGGGCGAGTATCCGTTAAATGCCTACGAACGAATGATTGTTAATAATATTCCTTTGGCAGTTGAGAATATGGATAAACAAAAGGACAGCGGATATGACTTAAGAGAGCTAATGAGGCTTACGCATTTCGGATTAAATTTTGTGTTGGATGTCCAGCATGCTTATGAGCATGATTCGGACATGAAATATGCTTTGGATTTATTTAATTCTTTGCGAAACAAATTAGTGCATTTTCATGTATCCGGTGAAACAGAAAGCAACAATCATTCTTTACTGCACAAAGCAAGGAATGCTAAAAAAATAATTGATTTTCTTGGTACGGTTCTTTCTATTAAGAAAGTACCCTTGATTCTTGAGGGAGAATACCGAAACGCTGACGAACTTAAACAAGAAATAAAATTTTTAAGGAAGGAACTTGTGTTAGTTTAGATTTAAAATCTTTTGAAAAAAATTTACAAGGGGAGACACGAGTTTCCCCTTTTTTATTTTAAAAAAAATAACCCGCGGTTTACCGACCTCGGGTTTATTAATTTGATTTTTTATATGTTACTTTCCATATTCTTGATATTCATCGATCGCTTCTAAAACTCTAATTGGTACAGAATCAATATCATCCCTTTCCTCTCTTCGGCAGCTATTTTTTACCGCGAGCGGGGAATTAAAGGACATTTTACATCCAGCGTCTAAACATTCCGAGCATACAGGATTATTATTGTTATTATATGCCACGGCGTGCCTGTCAGGATGAAAAAAACATTTTTCGCCAGTCATTTTACTGTAACGATTAAATATTTTTTTCTCTTGTTTCATTTTTTTCCTCCAAAGAGCGTTTGTTTCAGTTAAGCACAAAGCGAAAAAAACGTCAAGTTTTTAAATTTTTGCAGCTGTGTTAGAATATAACCATGCAAATACCAGTAAAATTAAAGGAAAAATTAGGCGCGGGTATGCAAGAGAATATGCCGCTCGCGCCCTACACTACTTATAAACTCGGCGGACCGGCGCGGTATTTTTTTTCCGCCAACACAGCCGAGGAAATCAAGCGGGCGGTAGAAGTGGCGAAAGAATTAAATTTGCCCATTTTTATTTTGGGCGGCGGTAGCAATATTTTAATAAACGATGACGGTTTTAAGGGTTTAGTGATAAAAACGGAAAATAAACAACTGGAAATATCCGGCAAGGTTATCAAAGCCGGAGCCGGAATATTTTTGGGCTTGGCGGTTTTGCACGCTTGGCAAAATAATTTAAGCGGCTTGGAATGGGCGATTGGCGTTCCTGGTACTATCGGCGGGGCGGTGCGCGGTAATGCCGGCGCTTTTGGCGCTTCAATCAGCGATAACGTCATAAGCGTACATGCGCTTAAAATTACCGGCAAACAAGCGGAAGTAATTACTTTAACCAAAGAACAATGCGGATTTGATTATCGCGAAAGCATTTTTAAAAAAGATAATGATTTAATAATTTTAAGCGCGGAACTGAAATTAAATTCGGGCGCCGGAGCGGAAATAAAAAAACAAATGCTTGAATTTATAAATAAACGCTGTTCCGGCCATCCCAAATTTCCCAGCGCCGGTTGCAGTTTTAAAAATGTTATGGTTACCGACGAAATTAGGGAAAAAATAAAAGCAATTAATCAGGAAGGGGAACAAAAAATAAAAATGGGGAAAATAGGCGCCGGCTGGTTTATAGACCAAGCCGGACTGAAAGGTTATAAAATCGGCGGCGCGCAGGTGTCTGAAGAGCACGCTAATTTTATCGTAAAAGTTGACGATGCCGCCCGCGCGGAACATGTGGTGATGTTAATTTCATACGTCAAACAGCAAGTGCGCGATAAATTCGGCGTGCAACTGCAGGAAGAAGTGCAATATGTTGGATTCTGACGGCACGCGGATAAACACGAATCAAACGGATTTACACGAACATAAATTCGCGTTAATCCGTTTAATCAATAAACTATAATGTCCAAAATAAACATTCTCGGCATCAATATTTCTACCGAGCGCAAACAAGAGATTATAAAAAAAATCTTTGATTTTTTAAATAGCAAAACGCCTCACTACGTTGTTACTCCTAATCCGGAATTTTTGCTCGCGGCGCATAAAAACGAGGAGTTTTTTTATATTTTAAACCAAGCCGACATTGCCGTGCCGGACGGAATCGGTTTAGTTTTCGCCGGTTTGTTTTTAGGAAGAATAATCAGACGGATTTCCGGCATTGATTTGATGCTGGATGTTTGCGCGCTGGCGGAAAAAGAAAATAAATCAATTTTTTTATTGGGCGGGCTTGACGGCGTTGCCAAAGAAGCGGCCGAAAAATTAAAATTAAAATTTCCTAAACTTAAAATCGTCGGTGCTGAAGAAGGATTAAAACCCGGCAGTTGGAAATTGCGCTCCGGAAAATGGCTCAAAGGGAAAATTCAAAATAAGCAGTTAGAAGTAAGAATTAATGAGGTGAGGCCAGATATTTTGTTTGTCGCGTTCGGGCATCCCAGACAAGAAAAATGGATCTACCACTCTATGTTTTCACATTCCTCCGGGTTTAATTCTCCGTACAAACAAGAAAATTCAAACGGTTTTACTCAAAATACCACCTCCTCCTCACCTCCTCCTCTGAGAAGGGGGACGGGGGGTGGTGAAGATTTAAATTTAAATGCAAGAAATAGAATTATGGAATATCATCCCCGGAAGTTAAATACTGTAAGTTTAGTTATGGGAGTTGGAGGCAGTTTTGACTTTATCGCCGGCCGCATTCAACGCGCGCCAAAATTAATGCGAACCTGCGGTTTAGAGTGGTTGTGGCGCTTAACGCAAGAACCAAAAAAACGCTGGCCGCGCATTTACGACGCGGTAATAAAATTTCCTTGGGAATTTTTCAAATGGCGGTTTGTCCGCCCGTGGCAATACCGTCCTAATGTGGCTTGTTTGTTATATAAAAGAGTAAATGGTAAAATACAGGTGCTACTTGCCGAACGGAATCATCCCGTCGGGCATTGGCAACTGCCCCAAGGCGGAACCGACGGCGAGGATTTAATTACCGCCGGCAGCCGCGAATTGCGGGAAGAAATCGGCACGCGAAAATTTAAGCCGATCGCCAATTTTAAAAATTTGCACAGATATAAATTTGGCAATAATTACGGCGGCCGGGCGGGAGTAAAATCCAGCCAAATTTTAGGTTATAAAGGCCAGAGGCAAGGATTATTTATTGCGGAATTTATCGGCCAAGACAGTGACATCACGATTAATTTTTGGGACCATCGCGCGTGGCGCTGGGTGGATTTGGAAAAAGTCGCGGGCGAAGTCCATCCGTACCGGAAAGAAGCCGCTAAAATTTTTATGGAAAAATTTAAAACAATTTTATGAAGTTCGCTTTGAAAAAATATATCTATCTCCTAAACGATTTTACTAATTTGCTTTTGAGTAAGAAGCGGGAAGACGAAAAGTCAAAAGTTAAAAAGCTGTTATTCGCTTTAATAAGCGTGGTATTGCTGCTCATCATCTCACTTTTTATTAATGTTTATTTAGTAACCGGAGCATAAAATCACATAACATGAAACGCATAACACATACCACCATAGAAGTGCGGACGCGCATGGCGCCGAGCCCGACCGGCATGTTGCACATCGGCGGTTTGCGCACCGCGCTGTATAATTATTTGTTTGCCAAACAAAACGGCGGCGATTTTTTGTTGCGCATTGAGGATACTGACCGCACTCGTTTCGTGCCGGGCGCGACCGAAAAAATCTATGAGATGCTTGCCTGGGTAAAATTAAAATTTGATGACGAACCAATAGTGCAGTCAAAGCGGCTGGAAATTTATCAAAAATACGCGCAACAGCTAATTGACGGCGGACACGCTTATTATTGTTTTTGCACGCCGGAAGAGTTAACTAAAATGCGGGAGGAACAAGAGAAAAAAAAATTGCCGCCGCGGTATGACGGAAGGTGCCGAAATATAACTCAAAATGAGGTGGCGTCAAGGTTGAAAAGTAATAAGTCTTATGTCTTAAGACTTAAGACTCCAAAAAATCAGACGGTAGAGTTTGATGATGTGGTTTACGGCAAAATTAAAGTAAATTCCAACGACATTGACGACCAAGTACTGTTAAAATCCGATGGTTTCCCGACTTATCATTTGGCGGTGATAATTGACGACCATGAGATGAAAATAACGCATATCATGCGCGGCGAAGAGTGGCTACCGTCAACGCCCAAGCATATTTTACTCTACGAAGCCCTTGGCTGGCAGTCGCCGGTTTATTGCCATTTGCCGAATATTTTGGGCGCAAATAAAAAAAAGCTTTCTAAACGCACGGGCGACGTATCGGTAGAAGACTTTAAGAATAAAGGGTATCTGCCGGAAGCGCTGATAAATTACATCGCGCTACTTGGCTGGAATCCGGGAACGGAGCAAGAAATTTTTAGTTTAGATCAATTAATAAAGCAATTTGACATAAATAAATTGCATAAATCCGGCGCTATTTTTGACATAAAAAAATTAAACGATATCAACGGTCAATATATCAGGAAGTTAAGCAAGCAAAAAATAACCGAGATGTGTTTGCCGTATTTAGTAGAGACTTATGGCGACGCGCTGCAAAATTACAGCGATGAATATATCGCAAGCGTAGTTGCTTTGGAACAAGAACGGCTAAAGAAATTGTCGGACATTACCAGCTCAACGAAATTATTTTTTACTAATGAGCTGGACTATGACGCTAAACTTTTGCCTTGGAAGAAAACGCCAACTAACGCCAAAGAAACATTACTGTCAGCGCAGACAGTTCTAATGTCAGTAAAAAAATGGACAAAAGAAGGATTAGAAGAGACATTAACTGATTTTATTTTTCATAATAAGCTGACGCACGGAGAAGCGCTTTGGCCTTTGCGCGTGGCGTTGTCCGGTCAGGAAAACAGCCCGGGACCGTTTGAGATTGCGGCGGTTTTAGGCAAAGAAGAGAGTTTAAAAAGAGTGCGCGCGGCTATTGACAAGTTATAAATAAATGCGAAATGCTTTATTATTTGCTATAATATATTCAAGGAGGT
>PFAS01000014.1:25442-30842 GCA_002778635.1 Candidatus Falkowbacteria bacterium CG10_big_fil_rev_8_21_14_0_10_43_11
GGGCGTCGGAAATAGCGGAACAATCAGGAAAAGAAGTGGGCGAAATAGAGCGGATGCTGGAATTGCCGCAAGATAGTGAGGAGACATTAGGGGTGGATGAAAAATTAACCGCGAGTGAAGTAAAAAACAAGCTGGCCGGCAAAATAGAAGAACAAGATCTGGCGAGATACATGCGCCGGATAAAAGAAAAAGAGCTTGCGCAAACGGAGGAAGCCGCTTAAATTCAGTATAATAAAGGCGGGGCTGATCGCTCCGCTTTTTAATTTTTAATTTTGACACAAATCGTTGCTTATCTTACAATAACAGCATAGTTATTGACATCTAAATTTATGCAACAACAAAGCAAGCAATCCGCGCCGATAAACAGTTCGGCTGGTAAAAGAAATGAATATGAAGACAGACTAAAGAAACTGGAATTGCTTAAACAAACCGGCGTTAATCCCTATCCGGCAAAAATCGAACGGGATTTTACGATTGGCGATGTTTTAAACTGGCAGTCTCGGCGTATAAAATTTTAACCAAAACTCTGCGGCCGATGCCCGCGGAACATTTCGGCTTTAAGGATGAAGAAGAGCGTTTGCGCAAACGCTATTTGGATATTTTATACAACCCGGAATTAAAAGAGATGATAGAAAAAAGAGCGAAATTTTGGCAGGCGATCAGAAATTTTTTATTGCAAAAAGGGTTTTTGGAGGTGGAAACTCCGGTTTTGGAAACGGCTACCGGCGGAGCGGACGCGCGTCCGTTTTGCACGCATCACAATGCTTTAGATATTGATGTTTATCTGCGCATTTCCATGGGTGAACTTTGGCAGAAGCGCTTAATGGTCGCTGGCTTTGAAAAGACTTTTGAAATCGGACGCCAATTCCGCAACGAAGGCATGGATGCCGAGCATCTGCAGGATTATACCCAGATTGAATTTTACTGGGCGTACGCCAACTTTGAAGACGGCATGAAACTCGTGGAAGAAATGTACAAAAATACAGATAAGTGGTCCGGGATTTTTAATAAATGTGCCGGTGGCGATTTCGCCACTCGCTAAGCGCGACGATAAAAATCCGGAGATAAACCAAAGATTCCAGCCGATAATCGCCGGATCGGAAATGGGCAACGGCTATAGCGAATTAAACGATCCGCTTGACCAGCGGGGGCGGTTTGAGGAACAGCAAAAGTTGCGCGAGGCGGGCGACGAAGAGGCGCAGATGTTTGACCGTGAATTCGTGGAAGCGTTGGAATACGGCACGCCGCATGCCGATGTAAACAATAAAATAAAATTAGTCACTTTTGAAACGCCAAATACTTTTGTTGAGTAACTTTATAAACTTTCAACTTTATAACTTTAAAACTATCATATGTTAGACATAAAATTCATCCGCGAAAATGCGCGGCAGGTAAAAGATGCCGCCAAACATAAAAACATCAAGGTTGACATTGATGAGTTATTAAAACTAGATGAAGAAAGAAGGGGACTGCGGGGAAGAATTGACGAATTGCGCGTCGAACGCAATGAATTAGCTGACGCAGGCAAAAAAGGCAAGCCAACGGCCGAACAAATAGCCAGAGGAAAAAATTTAAAAGAAAAAATCGCGCAATTGGAAAAAGAATTCATAAAAATAGAAGAGAAGTATGAAGAATTAATGGTTAAAGCGCCTACCGTTCCCGCGCCCGATACGCCTATCGGCCAAAACGACGGCGCGAACGTAGAAGTGTATAAATGGGGAGAACCGACTAAATTTGATTTTGAGCCGAAGAGTCACATGGAACTGGCGGAGAGTTTGGATTTGATTGATTTTGAGCGAGGGGCAAAAGTTGCCGGTTATCGCGGCTATTACGTAAGAAACGAATTGGTAATGCTGCAAATGAGCTTAATGATGTACGCTTTGGAAAAATTAATGGCCAAAGGATTTACGCCGATGATACCTCCGACTTTAGTGCGCGAATTCGCGTTATTCGGCAGCGGTTATTTTGCCGGTAAAAACTATAATCCGGAAACAGACGAAATATATAAAATCGCCAATGACGAAAAATTAGCCGACGGCAGCGTAAAGCAAGAGGATAGATTTTTGGTCGGCACCGCCGAACCGTCGTTACTCGCGTATTACGCGAACGAGGTGCTGGATGAGAAGGACCTGCCTTTAAAAATTTGCGGTTTTTCCACCTGTTATCGCAGTGAAATCGGCAGCTACGGCAAAGACACTAAAGGCATTTATCGCGTGCACGAATTCATGAAGGTGGAGCAAATTTGCGTCAGTAAGGCCAGCGTAGATGAAGCTGACAAACTGCAGGAAGAAATGATTAATATTTCCAAAAAACTGCATGAAGATTTGGGGTTACCTTACCGCCAATTAAGAATTTGCAGCGGGGATTTGAGCGCCGGTAAATATAAGCAATATGATCTGGAGGCCTGGATTCCCAGCCGAGAAGGATATGGCGAGACGGGCTCAGCGTCAAATTTTTTAGACTGGCAATCAAGAAGGCTGAATATAAAATATAAAGACAGTGAAAATAAGAAACGATACGCGTATTTGTTAAACAACACCGCGATTCCCACACCTAGAGTATTAATCGCTATTTTGGAAAATTTTCAGCAAGCCGACGGTAGCGTTGTTATTCCGAAAATTTTACATAAATATTTGCCTGACGGGATGAAAATAATCGCTAAAAAAAATTAATTCGTGGGTAAATCTATGTCTTTTTCAAGGAGATACTCGTCCATAAAATTTTATTCCCCTCGCAAATACAGGGCCAACCCGTTATTTCAAAAAAGGAGAAAAAAAATTCGCCGCGTTTCACTCAAAACTAAACTGCTGCTGCTGCTAGCGGCCTTACTTGCCGGGGGAATTATTTGGTTGCTGTTTTTTAACGGTTATTTTTCCATTGATAATGTAATTATTAACGGCAGCCAAAGAATAGCGACCGGAAAAATTTATGATATTATTGACGGTCAATTGCAGCAAAAGCGCTTATTTTTTTTCCCCGAACGCAATATTTTTGTTTTCAGCAAGCGACAGGCAAAAAATGAAATTTTAAAAAATTTTTTCGTGACTAATTTAAAAATCAAAAAAAAATTGCCGCGGACAATAACCATAAATTTTAGCGAGAACGACTCGGCGGCCGTTTGGGCCGAAGAAGGCGGTTATTATTATATTGATAATAATTTGATTATTTTGTCGCCGGTAGAAAATTTAACCCTCACCGGCAATCTATTAATATTAAAGAATATTCCTCAGGAATCGGGGATAAAATCAGAAGGTTTAACTAAAAAAATAACGGTAGGGGAGGAGTACTTACAAGCTTGCTTAAATTTGATAAATAAATTAAAAAATATTAATTTAGCCGTTGATAGCGTTTGCGAGGTAAATAAGCCGGAAGGAGAGGTTCGCTTTAATGTTTCCGCCAATGGCCCCAAAATACATTTTAGCGCGGAGGAAGATTTGGAAAAGCAATTAAAAAAACTGGAAGTTCTGCTCGCCGACAAGGTGCCGAAAGATAAATTGGCAAAATTGGAATACATTGATCTGCGTTTTGGCGACAAAGTTTATTACAAATAGGGGAGAGTCCCCTGCTCGTTTTGGCAATTTTTTTCAAGGTCTTACCCTACCGGATGATTTTTAAATTTTAACCGCCTATGCTATACTAAAGGAGTAGGAGCAGGGGAGCGCTTCCCTATCGCTAAAATTTTTAAATTTAAAGGTACAATCTACCGTCTATTAATATAAATTTTAATCAATAATTATGACCGGCAAGGGAATGCAAAAATTTTTTATAACCGTATTTACCACTGGCGTTATTTTGGCTATTTTTTTTGCCATCGGAATTTTTTTATTGATTTTAAAAATTATTTTATTGTTCGTGCCGGAACTGCACCTAATGGGCATGACGATAGTATAGAAATATAAGACTACATGGCTTACGGCGCTATCGCGTTGTTTTTTTAGATATCTAACTTCTCTTAATCTATATTATGCGAAGTTAAATATATTTCTTTTTTATGCTATTTTATGCTATAATAATATTGGCGGGTGCGCATTCAAACTCTAGCTGCGCAACAAACTCTAGGAAAGGAAATCCTCCCCAGGAATTTCCATATATCTAGGCGCGCACTCGCCATTTTTTTAAAATAAAAAGTATGCGAAACAGCGCGCAAGCTATAATGCGATATCTTCCTCAAAATAAAAGCGGGGTTGAAGTAAAGAAAACCGCCCCCTCCCCTTTTGAAGACTATTGCCAAATTGAACTTGGGCTGTCGCCTAAGACAACGGAAAATTACCGGCGGTTTATTTTAAAATTCAGCAACTGGTTAAAAAAAAATAACTTGTCCGCTTTAAAGCCGCATCAGTTTACTGCCGATCATATTTATCACTACCGGACATTTTTAGCCCGCCAAGGGAGTTCTGATAAATCTTCCTCCCCTCTCAAAAAGACTACTCAAAATTATTATTTAATCGCTTTGCGCAATTTACTTAAATTTTTCGCGGCCAAAGATATTATTTCTTTGCCGGCGGATAAAATAAAACTTTTGCGTGATAAAGATGACAAACAAATTAACTTTTTAAAATTAGAACAGGTGGAACAGCTTCTGCTCGCTCCCGATACCTCTACCCTGCCGGGTTTGCGCGACCGCGCGATACTGGAAACTTTGTTTTCCACCGGCCTGCGCGTGGCGGAACTTACGGCTTTGGATTGCGACCAGTTGAAGATTAAGCTAGGTGCTGAAAATTTAGAAATCGCCATCCGGGGCAAAGGCGGCCGCATCCGCACCGTATATTTCTCGGGGCGTGCCTTGGAATGGCTCAAAAAGTACCTAAATTCGCGTGAAGACCTGGATAAAGCGCTGTTTGTATCTTATAGTAAAAATAGCGCGCAAAACGGCGATAAACGGCTTACCGTGCGTAGTATTGAAAATATCGTTAAAAAGTACATAAAAATCACCGGTTTACCAATTATGATGTCGCCTCATTCCTTGCGCCATAGCTACGCCACGGATTTGCTCGCGAACGGCGTTGACCTACGGCTCGTGCAGGAATTTTTAGGCCACCGCAATATCGTGACGACGCAGATTTACACGCATGTGACGAATAAGCAGTTGGCGGATGTACACCGGAAATTTCACGGAGGAAACAAGATGAGAAATTAAAAATTACGAATTATGAAAAAATTATTTATCACCTCCCTACTACTATTAATTTCAATCGCCGCCACTGGTTGCGGCAAGAAAAATAAAGAAGTCGTTTGCGAACAACTAACTTTGGACGAATGCGGGCAATACGCGGAGCAATGCGCGGTCTGTCCGGACGGTATTGGCTTACCGACGCAAAGTTGCCATCCTAAGCCCTATTGCAATAATTTTAACTTTGGGGAATAGAAAAAGCCACTCCCTTTTGTTTTCGGAAATGGCTT
>PFAS01000043.1 GCA_002778635.1 Candidatus Falkowbacteria bacterium CG10_big_fil_rev_8_21_14_0_10_43_11
CGCTAAAATTCCGATAACGCCTACTCCATATTGGTAAATTGCTTTGATGTATTTGGCGATGGTATCGCCCTGTACCGTCCCTTTGGGCCCGCCGGGAATTTCAACTTGCGGCGTAAATTCAACCGCCAAAGCCGGACTAATTAATAAAAACAATAAAGCCGTCAGTTGTAAAATAAAAACAACGACGAATAAAACAGTTAAAATTTTTGGCAACCGTTTGCGCATAATGTAACACGAATGTCTCAAATTACACACGAATATGCACAAATTAATTCGCAATATTCGCGTTATACTCTTTTATAGCTAATAAGAAAAAATTCCAAAACCGTCACGGCAACCACCAAAAACAAAACATTATACCAAGTCAGCATTCTAAACGATTGCAAAATCAAAGACGCAATAATGACCGACGCGAATAAGAACGACTGGCGGAAAGAAATCGCCACCTGGCGGAAAACCAGCTCTTTGCGCAGTAAAATAAAACGGATAAGAAAACCAAAAATCGCGCTTGTTCCCACAATCGCCAAAAACAAACTGGAGTAAAACAACAAAAAACCAATAACATTGGTCGTCTCCGGATTAATGCTATTTATCACCACCGCCCAGGCCGCCCAGCAAATGGCGGTCGCGAGGAACATTATGGTTAAATAAGTTTTGAGGGTCATAACATTATCTATACTGTATCAAAAATTTGCCACAACGGCAAGTTATGTTATGTTAAATACCTAATTTTTTCCACTGCCTGTCCGCCGGCTTGCTTATTGATTGCTTGAATAATTTCCGGCTCGCGGTAGCGCAACTCCTGCATAATGAGCGATGAGGCGCACTCTACGGTTAAAATATTATTTCTAATATAAATCGCTTTGGCGGAGCGGGAAATTGCTTCACCCAATATCTCCGGCGCTAACTTATTAAATAATTCCACTACCGTCGCCGCTTCCACCTGCCGGCTTACTCCCGCGCGCTGGATGGCGTTAAAGATTAAATTTTTTAGGTCATGAAACATAGGTTCAAAGAGTATTTACGGATTTAATTTGTTAGCGAACCATTAACGCGAATGCTCTGCGCAAATTTACATCTATTCAGATGAATGCGAATGCTACGAATTATCGAATATTGCGAATTAATTTGTGCATATTCGTGTGTAATTTGCAACATTCGTGTTAAATATTTAAAAAGCTACCTACTTCATCACTTTTATTGCAAAAACGGCACGGATCCGACGAATGAGGAAAATAACCGGCCTTAATGCTATTTTCAATTTTTTGAATCGTGGTGATTACCCACTCCTGCATTTTGGCAATGTCTTTTTGCTCGCCTAAAAAATTAACCTCGCTGTTATTTTCCAAATAATAAAACTGCAGATTAGCCGGTTTTATTTTTAAAACTTCTTCGGCGGCCAGCTGGTACAACAGCAACTGGTATTTCTGATCGTTCGTTATCTTATCTTCGTCTTTTATCTGGCCGGTCTTATAGTCAACAATCTGCACTCCTCTCTCACCCCAGTCATCTACCCGGTCAATTTTTCCGTACAATAAATGTCCGCCGATGCGCAATTTAAAGCTCTGTTCCAGTCCGATGACTTGCGGCCAATTACCCGCGTGTTTGTCAAAAAATTCTCTAAAAATTTCTCTCCCCTTTTTACGGTATTCTTCTTTTTGTTTTTCATCTTCATACCAATCGTCAATCCACGACTCTTCGTATAATTTTAACAGCGTCTCCGGCGTTAAATTATTTTTTAACTGGTTTTGGCTCTTGGCCTGGCCGAACAAATCGGACTGGACGGCGCTTTGGCTTGACATTAATAAACTAAAAAATTTCTGCAAAGTTAAATGCATGGCCTGGCCAAAACTGAAAAAATGCTTGCCGGGTTTGGGAATTTTTAAGACATGGTCGCGAAAATACTGGTGCGGGCATTTGTCGTATGACTGTAGCTGTGTGTATGAATAAAACTTCGGCGGTTCGTAAATTTGTTTTTGACTTTTTATGATGGGTAAAGCATTCTTTTGTTGAAATTTAAAATTGTGTTTATTTACATCCGGAGTTATGCGTTGTGCGTTATGCGTTATGAGATTTGCTTCTTGCAAAAACCGCGACGGCTTTTTCTTTCTAGTCCCCCCGTAATCCGGCGCCCAGGAAAAATATAGACCCTGTTTCGCGCGCGTCATCGCAACGTAAAACAAGCGCCGCTCTTCTTCCAGATGCTCGTCGCCTTCCGGAACTATTTCTTTCACGAGCGCATCCGGCAAGCTGATAGGATCTTTGCGTTCCGTCGTCGGAAAACGCAAATCAACCATATTCGCGATAAACACGTATTTAAATTCCAGTCCTTTGGCCGCGTGCACGGTTAAAACTTTTATCATTTCCGGACCGGCCTCCGAATCAACGGCTAAACTGCCCTCTGCGCCCGATTCCATTTCTAAATTTAATTCCGCTAAAAAATTCTTTACGCTCGCGTCGCTTGAGTCAGCTTCAAATTCTTTCACTCGCTTTAAAAACGCGTTTAATTCGCGCATGGTTTCTTTGGCTTTTAAGGGCTCTTGCGCTTCCAAATATTTCAAATAGCCGCTATCGCCCAAAAGAGCAAAAATAACTTCGCTCACTTTTTTGGCTTTAATTAAGACGGTATGCCTATCAATTAAATTTAATAAAATTTTTATTTTTTCTCCCGACTCTTGCGAAAAATTGGCTAAATATTTAGCCGTTTCATACAGCGACCAGGCTTTTTTTCTGGCTAAATTTAAAAAAACGATAATTTCTTCGTGGCTGAATTTAAAAACCGGGATGTTCAAAACGCGATACATGGCCGTGCTCTCGTGATAATTGTCCAGCAAATTCAAATAAGCGATAATGTCCATTATTACCGGCCGCGAGTACAGCCCTTTGGACGCTAAAAATACATAAGGCAAGCCGGCGATTTCCAGCGCGTTGACGAATTCTTTGGCGGAATTATTTGCCCGCACCAAAACCGCAAAATCGTTCCAACTTGTGTCTTTATCTTTATTTTTCAACTCCGCAATTTTTTCAATGACTTTATTCACCTCATCTTGTAAATCCTCACCTTGAATCACTTCAATAATTCCCCGCTCTTTAGTTTGCGTCTGCAGCTTTTTATCAATGTCGTTTTTAAACTGATGCTCCAGGCGATTTGGGTTGTTTAGTTGGATAAAATCATAAGCTAAATCTAAAATATTTTGGGCATTGCGATAGTTCTCTTTCAAAACTACGCTCTCTGAATCGGGGTAATCTTTTCTAAATTGCAGCACATTGCTCATGGAGGCCCCCCGGAACCGGTACACGCTCTGGTCATCGTCGCAAACCGCAGTTAAATTATCGCCTGCCGGCTTTAGCATTTTTATTAATTCGTACTGGTTCCAGTTCGTGTCCTGAAATTCGTCAACCAAAACATATTTAAACTGCTTTTGGAATTTGGCTAAAATCGCCGGCCGCTCGCGGAACAAGCGCAAAGTATAATTTATCAAGTCGCCGAAATCCAAAGCGCTATTGTCTAAGAGCAGCTGCTGATAAACATGATACGCGTTCGCGACTTCGTTAATCCGCGCGATTTCCTGCTCCGCCATTTCTTTGTTGGTAAAAGTATCTGGTATTTGGTATTTAGTATCTGGTATTTTTTGAAATTTGACATTAGGATTTGATTTGACATTTGTCATTTGAAATTTGTCATTTCCCCGCTTTTTCAAAGCACCGCCGCTTAGCATCGCATCAACATTTTCTTTCAACTCATTTGCGTAGGCAAGATAATCCGCGGGGCTGATGTCTTCGTCTTTCGCGCGGGAAAAATGCTGCAACAGCGCAGAAATAAACTTCGTCTGGTTGCCGAGCGGCCGGTAATAGTCCAGATCAAACTTTTCCAAATTTTTTTTAATCAAAGCCCACTGGCCGAATTCGTTCAGCAGTTTAAAATTTGTCGGCAAGCCGATATCCAAACCATGCTGTTGTAAGATTTTTTCGGCAAAAGAATGGAAAGTCATTATCCATAAATCAACATAGCCGTAAGGCAGGAGCGTATCCGCCCGCTCGGACATTTCACCGGCCGCTTTTTCCGTAAAAGTCAACGCTAAAATTTCATCCGATTTCGCTAAACCCTGCTCAATCAGCCAGCCGATTTTTTGCGTAATAACAGTCGTTTTCCCCGTGCCGGCGCCGGCGATGATAAGTAGCGGGCTGCCGGTGTGTTCCACGGCTTTCTTTTGTTCGGAATTAAGATTGTACATATATCAAAATTATACAGGAATATGCGGATTTGGCAAAAAAATAACTGCCCATAAAGAGCAGTACAAGAAAAAAATAAAAAATAATATAATTAAGCCGCTATCTCGTCGGGCTTAACGACTTTAAATTTTAATTTAAATTTATTGCTTTGTTTTTTTCTCGGCATTAATTTAATCCAAACTAACTCAATATCCACAGAGATACTTGGAAAGTGCTGTTGGATAATATGCTGTGCCTCGCGCATATCGGCTAACTGTCTTTCCTTCTCTTTTTTGAGAGTATCAATATCCTATTTTTGATACGCGCCGCAATGGCTATGGTGCACTAGTATAATATGGCATACGCCATGCTTATGAACTGCCAGCTCAAGATCGGCCAAAACTACTGACCGGCTCTCCGAATTCACAATTTTTTTACTAGCCCCTGCGTATGACAACTCATCGCAGTCGCCAATATAACCCCGCTTTGCCATCCAACGAAAGAGCTTTTTACTTAAACGAAAATCCATGCAGCGAATGGCTAGGTGTTTGCATTTTGACATGCCCTATCCTCTGAAAGAACAAGATTTGTTTTGCCAAAAAATTCTCCGGCAAAATCATATCATTATAGCACAAAAAACAAAAAAAACGAGGCTTTTAATTTTATCTCGACTTTTTATTGTAATCTTAGTCTATTTCTTCAAACTCAATCTCCCTGCCCTCGTCATCCCGCAAATTCGCCCAGATAAGTTTTACTGACATACCCGGATTTTTCGCTTTGATAATTTCCGCGGCTTTTTTCATATCGGAAATTTGCTGTGCTTTTTCTTCCTCCGCGCTCGCAAAAGTATAAGCGCCCGCGTACGCGCCGCACTGGCTATGGTGCACTAAAGCGACGCAACTGGAATGATGCAATTTTTCCGACAAGGAAATCTGGTTTAAAAGCGTTTCACCTTCCGGCGCGCCGTCGGCAATCGCTTTGCCCGCGCCGGCGAGCGAAACTAAATCGCAATCGCCCATATAACCTCGTTTTTCCATCCACTTATTCATCTCCCGCGTCAGGCGGAAATCCATGCAACGAATTAATAAATTTTGACAGTGGTGCGACATATGTTATAATATTTTTATGGGTTTAGAAAAACAATTCAAATCGAACTCAAAAATACTGTCAGACATTTCTTTGGATATTGGACAAATTTTTTTCGCGGCAATGTTTGTCGGTCCAATAATTACCGGGGGTGCCAATTGGTTCACTTTTATTGGAGGTTTGGTAGTATCGTTAATTTTTTGGTATTTAGCTATCTTATTCAATAACCTAAAAAAATATGGGGGCTATTATTAATTTTTATATTGTTGGAGCGATTATGGCCATAGCCGGAGCTTCATTGATAATTTTTCTGGTTCTTAGTGATAAAAAAAATCATTAACATTATTTTATGGATTTGACTACGAATGAATATGTTTTAATAACTCTTCTAACTATTGCGGTAATTTTAACGATTATCGCCGGAGTTTTGGTTAATAAACATACTAATAAAAAATAATTTAAAAAATTACAAAATAGACTTCGTAACGGCGTCTATTTTTTTATTTTGCAATTTCTCTATGATGTTTATGGCGGCACACGGCTTTAACGCGCGCCAGCTCTTTCGCGATTTTTGCCTGCACCGCGGAGAAATCAACGTCTTCGCGCTTTTCCGCCATCAATGATTCCGCGCGTTTGCGCGCTTCTTCGGCGCGCGCTTCGTCAATAT
>PFAS01000028.1:0-1737 GCA_002778635.1 Candidatus Falkowbacteria bacterium CG10_big_fil_rev_8_21_14_0_10_43_11
AAAGACTTAATCCTATCATTCTGCAAGCGGAAATTAAGAGAAAGTTGGAGCTAATTAGAAAAACGCTACGGTAAGATTATTTAATGATCTAATACGAATGCAAGGAAATTAGGATATTAGGAAATTAAATGCAATGGATTTATTAATTTTACTAATATCTTAATATCATAATATCTAATATCCTTACGGCTTTATTCTAAAAATAACCAACTCCTTATTCTCATAAACTTTCTCGAAATCGCTTTTTAAATTATCAAATACTTTATACAGCCAAGAGTCCGGCTTGTTGGGAATAACGGCCGTTTCCGCGCCCAAAATGTTTCTTAAAGCAAATTTTACGCCCCAGATAATATCGTAAAATTTGATAAAAATAGCGGCGATAACATGGTAAAGCCACCAAAGGTCCGCCGGCGCGTAAGTCAAGAAATAAAACGGCACGCATGGTTCAATTAAAGCATAATTTTACTCTGCGCCATTAAATAACCGTGTTTGGCGTGATAATAGGGGTCGTCCGTGCCTAATAAACCAACATGCATCGCGTGCCAAAACAAAAAAATAACAAAAAATAAAATAAAAACGCCGGCTATTTTTATTGTTTCTTTTCTCTCCATACCTTAATTTAATTTTCTGTTTTTAGTATAAGACGAGCCGCGGACAAAGGCAACTATTGCGGTTTTTCTTTAATTATTTTAAAGTTAAAATATAATAAAAAAATCTATGCCAAACATAAATCCTGCTATTTTTAAATCCTACGACATCCGGGGAATCTATCCGGATGAATTAAATGACGAAGCGGCCTACGCTATCGGCCGGGCCTACGCGCGGCGCACCGGCGCTAAAGAAATCGTGGTCGGCAGTGACATGCGCCTGTCCGGCCCGGCGCTTAAAGCTGAATTTATCCGCGGTATTATTGATGAGGGCGCGGATATATTGGATATTGGATTAGTGCCGATTGACGCGGTCTACTTCGCGGTCCGCAAATGGAATTATTCGGCTCGCCTCGCTGGCACTTTGGCGAAGCGGGCCGGCGCGATGATTACCGCTTCGCATAACCCCAAAGAATATAATGGCTTTAAACTGCCTCTATCGGGCACCGGCTGGGTGCGCGGCGAAGAGATAAAAATTGACGTGGGCCAGCTGCCGCCTGATTTGCCGGCGGCTAAAGGAAAAATATCCGCCGCGGACATTATGCCTAGCTTTATTAAACATATTTTATCTTTTGCTGACTTAACTAAAATAAAACCATTAACTATTGTCGTAGACGCGGGTAATGGCATGGCCGGAAAAGTCGTGCCGCTGTTAGAGCCGCACTTGCCGATAAAAATCATTCCGCTTAATTTTGAATTGGACGGAAATTTTCCCGCGCACCCGTCCAATCCGCTCTTGCCGGAAAGCCAGGCACAGATTACACAAGCGGTTAAAAATAATAAAGCCGACGGCGGCGTTATTTTTGACGGCGACACGGACCGGCTGTTTTTTGTGGACGAACGAGGCGAATTTATCCGCGCCGATATGACCTTATTAATTTTAGCCAAAGAATTTCTGCGCCGCGAGCCGGGCGCCGGCATCGTTTATAACGCCATCTGTTCCAAAGCCGTGCCGGAAATTATCAGCGAATGGGGAGGCCGAGCTTTGCGCTCCAAAGTCGGCTTTGTAAACATTATGGCGACAATGGCGAACGAAAGGGGAATTATGGGCGGAGAGTTATCGGCGCATTACTCTTTCCGCGACAATGGC
>PFAS01000028.1:1745-7655 GCA_002778635.1 Candidatus Falkowbacteria bacterium CG10_big_fil_rev_8_21_14_0_10_43_11
CGAGCGCCCGCTGTCCAAAATCGTCCGGGAATTTCAGCGATACAATAAATCAGACGAGATCAATTTGCGCCTAGACGACCGCGAGGCGGCTATCGCCAAGTTAAAAGCTAAATATCGGGACGGGCGGCAGGATGAGTTTGACGGTCTTACCGTCAACTATCCAACCTGGTGGTTTAACGTCCGCTTGTCCAACACCGAACCGCTTTTGCGCATTACCATTGAAACGCCGGACCAGGAAACGACTGACGCGAAAAGAGAAGAAATTTTAAAAACTATTAATCCTTAACGAAAACTGCGACGAAACAAAAAATAAAGACAGCCGATGCCATACTAACATCGGCTGTCTATTTTTTAATTTTACAACTTTTCACTTTTCACTTTTTTACTCCACTTCCCTCGCCCTTACTTCGGTTAAAATCCGCTTGCGCAGTTCTTTCATTAATTTTTGATTTGCTTTTAAATAAACTTTCGCGTTCTCGCGTCCGACGCCAAGCTTTTCTTCGCCAAAAGAATAGGAGTTGCCGGATTTGCCGACTACTCCGTAGACGATGCCCAAATCCAGCAAATCGCCGGTCAGAGAAATGCCTTCGTTGTACATGATATCAAATTCGGTCGTGCGGAAAGGCGGCGCGACTTTGTTTTTGACGATTTTTACCTTAACGCGATTGCCGATAATTTTTTCACCTTGTTTAATCTGCGCCGAGCGGCGGACTTCGATGCGCAAGGAGGAATAAAATTTCAGCGCGTTGCCGCCGGGAGTCGTTTCCGGGTTGCCAAAAAATACGCCGATTTTCATCCTGATTTGATTGATAAAAATAACGACCGTGCTGGTTTTGGAAACGACGCCGGATAACTTGCGCAAGGCCTGCGACATCAGCCGCGCCTGCAGACCCATGTGGCTGTCGCCCATCTCGCCTTCAATTTCCGCTTTCGGCACGAGCGCCGCTACTGAATCTATCACTATCACGTCAACCGCGTTACTGCGCACCAGCGTTTCCACGATTTCCAGCGCTTGTTCGCCCGTATCCGGCTGGGATATTAACAAACTGTTGACTTCCACGCCGATTTTTTTGGAATAATCCGGATCAAGCGCGTGTTCGGCGTCCACGAACGCGGCCGTGCCGCCCATTTTTTGCACCTCAGCTATCACATGCAGAGCCAAGGTGGTTTTCCCTGAAGACTCGGGGCCGAATATTTCAATGATGCGGCCGCGCGGCATGCCGTTACCGAGCGCGATATCCAAACTTAGACAGCCGGTAGGAACGCCTTCAACCACCATTCGTTTCGCTTCTCCAAGGCGCATAATCGCGCCGTCGCCAAAGCGCTCTTTTATCTGCTGCACCGCTTCCTCGGTCGCTTTGATTTTAAACTCGTTAGTTAATTCTTCTCTGTTGGCGTTAATGGCTGGTTTTGGCATAAATTTTGATTTTAATTTAATAATTTAATATTCCTCCTTATTATGCGACAAAGTCGTTTTACTTAACTAATACCTGTCTAACGGCCGTTGCCTCCCTCCCGTATTTCTTTTTTGCCTTGACGGTAATGACGTTCAACCCCTCTTTTAAATTTACCTCTTGGCTAAATCGCCCGGTTTCATCGCTAAAAACATCTTGGTTATTGACAAACAGGCGCGCCTCACGCTCGGCTTGGCCGGTTAAAGTAATTTTGCGTTCGCTCGTAACGTAATTTTCCGGCGGAAAATCAATCGTTAAGCGATACGGCGCGATGACTTGCTCAATTCTTAAGCCCAAATAAACAAACCCCAAAATTATCGCTATCAACAGTATAATATTGCGCGTTACTTTAGGCAAGGAGAAAAAATATTGCCTTTTGGGCAACTGGCGGCTGAATACCGGCCGGTCTTTTTCCTCAATTTTTACCAAATTAATTTCCTCCTTAAACGATTCAAGCAAATATTTGCAATCAAGCTTTAAATAATAACAATACTCGCGCAGAAAATTGCGCGCGTAGACGCCGTCCGGCAAATTTTTATAATCGCCGTTCTCCAGCGCCGTCAAATATTTAACGCTGATTTTTGTCGCCGCCGACGCCGCTTCCAAACTTAATTTTTTTTGCTGGCGCTGCGCTTGCAGCGTTTCCCCGACGCTTGGGTCAGTAATATTCTTTTTTTTAAAAAAATATTTCATAAAACGACAACCCATTGTAACAATAATGCAAATCTGTAAATTTATGCAAATACTACAAAAATTATATTTGCAGTATTCGCATAGTTGCAGGCACAATTATGTCTGTACCAAATATTCGCGTTAAAAGTTCGCTAATCAAGCGGATACGCGCAAACTCCTTGAACAACTAAAAAGAGGCCTTCTCGCCCCTTATTGTATCATCTATTATTTAGAAAACAAATTACTTCGGCGTACTATGCCAGGAATTGCCAAAAATAGTATTTTTACCAGTCAAAATCGTTACTGCAAAATTAATAATCACCCAGCTCGTAAAAACAATGATTAAGCCGATAATCGCGTTAGTTAAAATCGTTTTGGCTTTCTGCACCGACTCGCTTTTGCCGGAAGAAATAATCATCGTCAACCCGCCATAGATGAAAAATAACAACGCCAAACTGCCAACAACGCCTAAAATCCAGTTAGCGACGTTAACACCAAGTTGGACAAAATCATTTAAAGTGCAAGTGCCGCATTGGCGACACAGTTGCATACCTTCCCATAAAGTATCTCCTTCGCCAGATCTGTTTGCGCAATCTACCCCAGGGTCAGCCGCCAAACTAATATTAACAAAAAAACAAGAAAACAAGAAAGTAAGCGTTAATACTGCGACCAATTTATCTTTTGTAATATTCATAATATCCTAATATCCTAATATCCTAATATCTGATTATTTTATACTAGATATTGGATATTAGGATATTAAATTTCTAAATTCTTATTCCTAAATTTACTGAATGGTTTGTTGAACTTTTCTGGCCGCCGTTTCCATTAGTTGCGGCATTTTTTTAGGGTCGGCGAGCGTCTGGTCAATCATATCCCCGATAATCATCTCGGCCGCGTTATAATCTTTGCCGTCGTACCAAGCGCGGGCGGTCAAAAGCTGGCCCGCAAAAGCAGACAGCTCTTCGTCGTTTAGTTGGTTGTTAATTAAAGCGCGCAGGGCGGTCGGATGCTTTGCGGCGGTTAAATAACTTTTAACGTTTTCCGCGCGCGCGGCAAACTGAATAAAATCCCACGCCTCGTTTTGATATTGGCTTTTATTGGCAACCGTTTCCAGCCAAAAATTGGCAAAATTAATATTTTGCGAATTGTCTTCAATCTGCAACATGGGACTTACGGCAAAATTCAAACGCGGAGCGCGGGCGCGAATCTGGGGCAGATGATAAGAATAGCCAAAAAAGAAAGCCAGCCGCCCCTCAATAAACGCCTCCAGCGAATTGGGCATTTCTTTATTCCAGGAATAAACCTCTTTGACCGGGTTGGCAAAATCGGTATAAAAACGAAGCGCTTCCAGGCCCGGAACGTAACTTTTATCGCTTACGCCGGCCGGAATACGATGAAATGCGACTGTTCCCGCCGGAGTAACCATTTCCGCGCCGTTTTGCATCATAATTAAAGATAAAATATCGCTGTAGCGCTCAATGTTTCCAGCCGTACCCAAAGAAACGCCCGCTTGGACGATTTTCCCGTCCGCGTCTTGTTTAGTTAATTTTTTAACATCCGCTTGAAAATCCTCATTCCAGTAGCGCGGAATTTCGGTGATGCCGGCGTTGTTTAATAAATCGCGGTTGTAAAATAATACCATCGCGTCCACGCTCAACGGCAGACCGTAAATTTTATCGCCAATAACGGCTTTGCCAACGGCTACATCCAAATACTGCTCTTTTAATTGCTTGACCGTAATGCTGGGGGAGGTTCGCAATTCAACCGTCTCTTGCTTTTGGATGCTGCCGGTAACGACCGAATACGCCATGGTGATTTGCGCCGGCAAAGGCGCGATTTTATTTTCATAGCGGCGAAGCCAGCCGGCGTTAAGGGAAAAAATATCCGGGCCGCGGTCTTCGGAAAAACCGTCAACCAATTCCCGTTCGTATTCTTCATAGCGCAATTTGCGGTATTTAACGGTAATATTGGGATGCAGAGCGCGATAAGCGGCAATGATTCCGCTAAACGCGTCCGGTCCGTCCCAAACGCGCCAATAGTTTAGCGTTATCGGCTTAATCTTTTCTTTGGCTTCTTTGCTTACGATTGATTTGCAGCCGAAAGCGGAAGTAGCTATAAACACTAAAATTAAGCCGATGAAAGTTAATTTTAATTTGATGTTTTTGCGCATAATCCTCTTTATTAATTTTCAATTTCTAATTTCTAATTTCTAAACAATTTCTAATTCCTCAATGAGCTAATGTTCTGATGTTTGAAAAATTTAATCATTGAACCCGCCTGCCGGCGAGGCAGGAATTGTTTGAAAATTGAAAATTGTAAATTGAAAATTATGCTTATATATATTATATCAAATTTTTTCCAAACCACCAACTTTATAGACTTTCAAACTTTATAAACTCTTTTAGTTTTCCACCTTCGGCCGATACTGCAGCGCTTCCGCGATGTGCGGAGTTTGGATATTTATTTCACCGGCCAAGTCCGCGATCGTGCGGGCAATTTTTAAAATGCGGTAATAAGCGCGGGCGGACAAATGCAGCTGGTCCACCGCGCTGTGCAAAAGCGCCTGCGATTCGTAGTTAAGCGCGCACCATTCCTGTACTTGTTTTGAGGACATTTCCGAATTAGTAATGATTCCCCTGCCTTGAAAACGGCCGCTTTGGGCGGCGCGGGCGCGCTCAATGCGCTCGCGAATAATTTTGGAGCTCTCACCGGCCGCCTCATCGGTTAATTTTTCAAACTTCATCCGCGGCACTTCCAAATGCAAATCAATCCGGTCCAAAATCGGGCCCGAAATTTTCTTTTGATAATAAACTATCTGCGCCGGCGCGCAAACGCATTGCTTTTCCGGATCGGTTTTATAGCCGCAGGGGCAGGGATTCATGGCCGCAACCAAAATAAAACGCGCGGGAAATTGCAGAGAACCGGCGGCGCGGGAAATGGTAACGATGCCGTCTTCCAGCGGCTGGCGCAAATTTTCCAGCATCGCGCGCGGAAATTCGGCGAACTCGTCCAAAAACAAAACGCCGCGGTGCGCGAGCGATATTTCTCCCGGCCGCGGCCAAGTGCCGCCGCCAACGAGCGCCGCGCCGCTCGCGGTGTGATGCGGCGCGCGAAACGGGCGCAGTTTTATTAAAGCGGCTCCTTCGTTCAGCATGCCCGCGACGCTGTAAATTTTGGTTATTTCCAGCGCTTCGTCCAAAGTTAATTTTGGCAGAATGGACGGCATCGTGCGGGCAAGCAAAGTTTTGCCCGATCCGGGCGGGCCGGACATTAACACGTTATGCGCGCCCGCGGCCGCGATTTCCAAAGCGCGTTTGGCCTGTTCCTGCCCGCGGACGTGCGCCATGTCGTTGCCCGTTTCCGTATCGTCAAAAATAATTTCCGAGTGTTCCAGCGGAATTATCTTTTTTTTGCCCTCCAAATGACGGATTAATTCGTGCAAAGATTTTACCGGAATTATTTCCAATTCCTTTACCAGTTTCGCTTCGTTCGCGTTTGCCTGCGGCACGTATAAAGTTTGCATTCCCAGCCGCCGCGCGGCAATCGCTATCGGCAAAGCGCCGCTTACCGAACGGACTTGGCCGTTAAGCGCGAGTTCGCCGATAAAAATTTCCCGGCCGCCGGGCGCAAAATTAAGCCGGCCGGTGGTGAGCAGAATGCTAACCGCTATCGGCAAATCGTAAGACGGCCCGCTTTTGCGCAAATCGGCCGGCGCCAGATTAACCGCGATTTTTTTATGCGGAAAATCCCGGCCGCTGTTCAAAACCGCGCTGCGCACCCG
>PFAS01000075.1:0-24322 GCA_002778635.1 Candidatus Falkowbacteria bacterium CG10_big_fil_rev_8_21_14_0_10_43_11
TCGAACCCGGATTACACGCACCCGAAGCGTGCGTAATACCACTATACCACAGCCCGAATGTGGACCTGGGGAGAATCGGACTCCCGCCTCCGCAATGCGAATGCGGCGTCGTACCACTAGACTACAGGCCCCAAATTTTTTACGAAGTAAAAAAATTATAAACAATAAATTCCAAATCCCAAAAAAAATCTCAAATTATAAATTATAAACTCCAAAAAACAACTTTAAAATTTATAATTTAGGATTTTTTTGGAATTTGGTGCTTGGAATTTGGTACTTTTTAAACTACTCTTCCGTGCTTGTCGCTTCTTCCTCGCTGGAAGTCGCGTTATAATTCTCCAGCTCCCTAAGCTCCTCCGGGTTTAACTTATGGTCATCTTTGCTGCTTAATAAACCGATGCTTTCTATTATAACATCCTTAACCGGATGGCTGTTTCCGTCCGTCTCCATCGCCTCAATCTCATCTACCACGTTCATTCCTTCAATTACTTCACCGAAGTTAGTGTGCTTTCCGTCCAGCCAGGGCGTGGCTTCTTTGGTAACAATAAAAAATTGCGAACCATTGGTATTCGGCCCGGAATTAGCCATCGCCAAGCTGCCGCGCGCTAATTTGTGGCTGTTAATTTCATCCTGAAACTTATATCCCGAACCGCCGGTGCCGTCATCATCCCAGTTATCATCCTTGGAATTCGGATCCCCGCCCTGAATCATAAAATCCTTTATCACGCGGTGAAACTTTGTTTTATCATAAAATTTCCGTTTTGACAAATTTAAAAAATTGTTGACCGTCAGCGGCGCGTCCGCGTTATAAAACCGCACCTTAATGTCGCCAAAGTTGGTTTTGATGTTCGCCTGGTTGTATTGGGATAACAAATTCTCTTGATTCATAGAGTTATTATTAGAATTGGCCGCCGCCGTTTGCTCCTGATTAGCGCCGTTGCCCGCGCTTTCGTTGCGCAATTGGTTAACGCTGTTTATAATGTCACTTTCGTTAATGCCGAGCGAGCCGCTTTGGCCGTTAATGACGATTTGTTTTCCGCCGTTAGTTGAGGTCGTTGATTTTAAAGCGCACCCCGTTAAAACCGCCAAAGTTAAAATAAAAAAAATTACCTTTAACCGCATAAAATTTATTTGTTATTATTATTGGACAATGAGGAAAAAATCAAATAGAACATCTCCAGCTGGTTAACGATGCCTTTGATAAATATCTTTTGTTCTTCGGTAATGTCGCGGCGGGGTATAACGCCAAAAGCGCGAATATTCAGATTGTTTTGGTTGGAAGCAAAAATTAAAACGTCATCTCTCCCGTCCGGCTTTACCAGCTCATTATTAGAACAAACAGTTTCTTTCAGCTCTTTATCGCCTCGTCTGATGCCGTATTCGCTTATCGTTTGGCTATTGGTTAAATTAATTAAGCGCAAAAGCGCCCACTCGGCAGGCGTGATGTTTAAAATTTTTCCAGCTAAAAATCGAATGATGTATTTAAAATCCTGACGGCTTTTGGGATATTTCTTTATCTCCGATAAAATAGAATTCATCTCTTTAATCTGAACATTAAGCGCGCCCACATATTTAAAAGTTTCCTCCGTCTGGCTTTGCAAGTGATTTTTTTCGTCCAATAAATGCTCGATAAACTGCGTATTTTTGTCTACTTCGCGCTGGTAAAAAATCATCACAAAATAACCGACGATAAACAAAACGACAATCATCGCGCTTTCAATCATTTCTTCAGTAAAAAAAGAAAATCCGCTGCCGACCAAAGAAGGCATGAGCGCTATTAGAATAAAAACGATTAGCAAAACGAACAAATATAAAAATTCAAAAAAACGGATGTGTTTAGCCATAGTTCAAACGAGGTTAGATAAATTTAAAAAATTAACGAACCGTTAACGCAAAACTTCCCGCGGAGGCAAGAATCCAAAAATTTAACGGCAATTTCGTATCATACCCAAAATTCTTTTTTGATCTGCCCGTCATCCCGCTCTCTTTTCCCGGCAATAACATCTTTTGCTCGGCCGCGCAACTCGTTTAATTCCAGTTCGTTCAATTCTTTGCTTCTTTTTTCCAAATATTCTTTAGTGTTTAATTCCGGATTCTCAATTACTTCTGCCAATAATACGTCTAAAATCGCGCCAATTTTCGGGCCGGATTTAATTTTTAAAACTGCCATTAAATTATCGCCGTTGATTTTCAGCATTTTAACCGACACCGGGTCGTTCTGCACTTTCTTCATCATATACTGCAAGTGGCGCAACTTGTACGGCATGGCTTTGGGCGTGCCGCTCCCCAACCGGTCGGCGACGCGCAAATCAATCAAATCCTGTAAATTTTCCTTCCCGACTTTACTGATCAGCCGGCGCACGGACGCGGCGGTCACCTCGTCCACGTTATAATAAAACATGTGGTTTTTAATCAAAAGAAAAACTTTGTCAATGTCGTCGCGGGAAAATTTCAGCCGTTCCATGATGCGCCCGGCCATTTTCGCGCCGACATAATCATGATTATAAAAAGTAGCGTCCACTCCCTCGCCATGTTTGGTTTTTGGTTTGCCGATGTCGTGCAATAAAGAAGCCAGCCGCACGCGATAATCTTTATTTTTCGTATAGCGCAAAGACTCCGTCAAATGCTTAAAAATGCTGTAGGTGTGGTGTTTGTTTTGCGCCATGCCCACGCCGGCTTCTAACTCGGAAATAATGTATTGCAGTAATTTCGTATCGTGCAAAAGTAAAATTCCGTCCGCCGGATAATCGGACTGCAAAATTTTTACGAGCTCATCGTGGATTCTTTCTTTGGACACGAATTTAATCGCGCCGGCGAGTTTAACGATCGCCCGTTCGGTTTTTGGTTCAATCTCAAAATTTAATTCTACCGCAAATCTAATTGCGCGCATCATCCGCAATGCGTCTTCCTTAAACCGGTCCGCCGGCTCCCCCACCGCGCGGATTATTTTCTGCTTAATGTCTTTCTGCCCGCCGAACAAATCTATTATCTCAATATTCTCAACTTCTGACTTTATGGACTTTACGGACTTTTGACTTTTGACTTTGGCCGCCATCGCATTTATCGTAAAATCCCGCCTCTCCAAATCTTTTTCCAAATTATCCTCAAATTTTATTTCATCCGGATGCCGCCGGTCCGAATATCCTTGCTCCGAACGGTAAGTGGTAACTTCAGCGTATTTTAAGTTTTCTTCGCGTTCTTCTTCGCTGATTTTTACCAAAACCGTGCCGAATTTATTCTCATACTTACTGTCAGGAAATATTTTTAAAATTTTTTCCGGCCGCGCGTTGGTCGTTATATCCCAATCATTAGGATTCATTCTTACATTCGCATGTGCCGCATTTGTAGCGCGGCCGAGCGAAGCGAGCAACAACAAATCCCGCACGCAGCCGCCGACGACATACGCTTCAAAACCTGCTTTTTCCAAATTTTCCAAGATTTCTTTGATTTGTTTAGGAATTTCCATATACTTATAATCTACCTTATTTCCTTGATTTTATCAAACCGGCAGTTGACAAAATGAAAAAAATCAGCAATAATGGCAGCATCAAAAACAAAAGGAGGGCTAAGTAATGCATTTTATATTGACATCCTCAAAAAAAAATTACAACCCAATGCCGACTGATTTTTACAAAAGAGTTTATCAGCACCTTGAAAATTTATTTTTTGACGGCTCCTTAATTTCTATTCGTCTGACGCAAGACGATCATATTGTGTCAATTATAAAAGCCGCTTCATTGGCGGAAGTGCAGGCGGGGTTAAAAAATTATCCCCGCTCCTCTCATTTTAATTGGCAAGTGGAAGCTTTTATTCCGGTTGGCGATGTTTACGACATTAATGACCAATGGAAAAAATTGAGCAAACATCCTTGGAATATCCAAACAACCGACATTAATCTAATGACGAAAATTGAAAACCTTGCTAGTTTGCAACTAGCGTTATAATGTGGGCAAAGGAGTTTGACCATGCTAAATTACCGAGGGCGGATTATCTAATTTAACCGCCCTTTTATTTTTCTAAAAATGCTTTTTATGGTATAATATGTTTACTGTTAATAACTTTTAATAATTAAGGAGGCCTTATTCTCGATGCGCGTCGGGAAAGGTAAAAAAGTATGAGAACAAAATCAAGTTCTATTTATTCCCTGCCAGCGCTGTTTTTGATTTTATTGCTGGTAGTGAGCGTCACTTGCTCTTTATATTTATTCAACAAATCGCAGTCAGAGGCGAAAGTCATGGCGCAAGACGCGATCATTAAAGCGGAAGCGCAGACGGCGGCTGGCGCCCTGCAGGCTATTTACGAGCACTCGCAGGCCGGCGAAATTTCCTTGGCTTACGCCAAAATTTTAGGCGCCGACATGTTACGCTCCATGACTTACGGCTCAAACGGCTATTTCTGGGCAGACACGACCGACGGAGTGAATGTCGTATTATACGGCGACAAATCCGTGGAAGGAGCTAACCGACTAAACGCGGAGATGGGCGGCATTAAATATGTGCAAAAAATTCTTACGGCCGGCAAACAGCCGGGCGGCGGCTACTCCGCATATTCATACCCCAAAAAAGGCGGCGCTGATCCAAAAGCCAAACGCTCTTTCAGTTTATTATTCAAACCGTTTGACTGGGTAATCGGCACCGGCTATTATCTGGAAGATGTAAAATAAATTCAAACAACATAAAAAAAGAGTCCGCTGAAAAAGCGGGCTCTTTTTTGGCATGTAAATATCGCTCCGGGGAATAATGAAATTTGCTCTTTGAGATTTTGAAAAAAAATCTCCCCGTAGCGATGTTATGCCACGAGGAGCCGGAGTTTAACTAAATGTTATTCGAGTGGAAAGTGCTTCTTCAGAAACTCTCCGAAGCGCTTAGAAAAATCCTCGTCGTAGTCGTCAGATGAGAAAAATATTCCAAACAGCTTCTCCTCTAGGAACGAATGAATTACAACTCATTTACAAAGAGCTAACTATTCAAATTTATCCATAAATTAAGACCTAAATATAATATCCTATTTTAGCATAAACTATGCGTATGTCAAGAAAACATGTTTATTATTGTGCCAAACGGCGGCTTGTTCATATCTTCATTACTAACATTATTTTGAGTATCGCACACTGAAGCATTTTTGTTAGTTTTAAAGGACAAATTCAATCTTTCTTTAAGCGAAACACCGCACTAAAAATTTGTGCACGCATCTGGATTTGAACCAGAGACCTCCGCGATGTGAACGTGGCGCTCTAACCAACTGAGCTATGCGTGCCATGTCAGGCGGGTGTGAACCGTACGCTCTAACCAACTGCTTGCCCCGCCTTCATTGTAGGGAGCTAACCGCCCATAGCCTTATTATAGACAAAAATAATCTTTAGTCAAAAAAAATAAAAGCCCGCTAATCGAGGGCTTTTGCTGTTTTTAATTACATTAAAAAATATCGCGCAAAAATAATCAACCGAACAAAGAAATACATTTTGGACAGCGTTTTAATCCCTCAAAACCATCTTCCCATTCTAATCTGCCATTATCCATTAATGGATTGCTGCAACGCGGGCTTACCGGATGCTGATTGCGGTAAAGGCAATCTTGCCCGCACAATCGGCTGTTTTGCGAGTCAACGGATATGACGATGCAAGTAAACCGGACTCTTTGATTGGGATTAAATCTTGCTTTCCCGCTTTCACTATTATGCTCGTTTACTTCTACTTCTACTTCCATTTCTTCCGCACCGTACATTTTTTCATCCTCCCTGCGCTCGCCTTAGAATGAACGATTTTATGTTTAAAAATAATAAGCTTAAAATTTGATTTGGTCAATAGCGCCTTGAATAATTTTTGCCGATTTTTGCAGCCGCTTTTTTTCCAGCGCGTTTAATTTGATATCCAAAATCCGCTTAATTCCCGTACGGCCGACAACGGCGGGCAAAGACATGTAAACATCCTTAACGCCGTACTGTCCGGTTAAATAAACCGATACCGGAAAAACATGGTTTTCGTCGTACAGCACCGCCCGCGTGATTCTCGCCACGACCGCGCCGATGGCGTAAAAAGTGGCGCCTTTTTTAGCGATAACATTGGCGGCCGCGTCCCGCGCGCTCTGATACGCTTTTTTCCCGGCGGTTGCGTCGTATCCCGGAAAACTGGAAATATTTTCTCCCATTACATTAGCGTGCGAATAAACCGGCACGGAACTATCGCCATGTTCCCCGATTAAATAAGCGCCCAGACTGTCGGCCGCTACCCCAAGCGATTGCGCGAGCAAATAACGGAAGCGCGAAGAATCAAGCGCGGTGCCGGTGCCGAATACTTGATTGGGGGGGAAACCGGATTGCTCAAAAGCGACATAAGTCAAAACATCAAGCGGATTGGTAACCGTCAAAATTATCGCGGTCTTGGTGTATTTCGCGATATTTTTAACAATATCGGCGATGATTTTACTGTTTATTTCGGTTAATTCCAACCGGCTTTGCCCTTTGGCCTGCTTTAAGCCGGCGGTAATGACGACCATATCGGCCTCGCGGCAATCGGCATAACTCCCCGCCCAAACTCGCGCTTGCGGCATAAAAGAAAGGCCGTGCTCCAAATCCCAAACTTCCCCTTGGCATTTATCTTTATTAATGTCAACTAACACAACTTCGGAGGCGATGCCCTGCATCAAAATAGCGTAAGCGGAAGTCGCGCCGACAGAGCCGGCGCCGATGATAACGACGCGGGTAGACTCAATTTGTTTAGATGATTTTGCAAAAAACATAATATAAATTTTCAATTTCTAATTTTCAATTTTCAAACAATGACTGAATTACTCAATGTCAAAAATTGAAAATTGTTTGGAAATTGAAAATTGAAAATTTTATAATTTCCCAAAATATTCTGCCGCCTCCGCTAACCTATTGCTGTATCCCCACTCATTATCGTACCAGGCGACTATTTTCATTAAATCGCCGCCGATAACTCTAGTCAGCGGCAAATCCACAATCGCCGACGCCGGATTACCGATGATATCGGACGACACCAACGGCTCATTTGATACCGCTAAAATGCCTTTTAATCTCCCACCGCTCGCTTTACGCAAAGCTTCGTTGATCTGATGTTCCGTTGCTTGTTTATTGACGACATATACCGCGTCGCAAATTGAGCCGCAAATAACCGGCACGCGCAGAGCGAGACCGTCGAATTTTCCCGCCAATGCGGGAATAGCTTTGGTAACGGCAACGGCGGCGCCGGTTGTGGTCGGCACGATATTAAAAGCGGCGGCGCGCGCCCGGCGCAAATCATGATGCGGTCCGTCCACTAAATTTTGGTCCGCCGTGTACGCGTGCACGGTGCTCATTATCGCTTTCTTAATCCCAAAATTTTTATTAATAACGTCGGTAATCGGCGCGAGGCAGTTAGTCGTGCAGGATGCCAAGGAAATAATCTTATCTGATTTTGTAATTTTATTTTCGTTCACGCCCAAAACTATTGTTTTTATTTCATCGCTTTTAGCGGGCGCGCTAATGATTACTTTTTTTGCGCCCGCGCTTAAATGCAAAAGCGAGCTTTCTTTGTCCGTAAAACGGCCGGTGCATTCCAGCACCGCGTCAACGGCTAATTTTTTCCAAGGAAGCTCTTGCGGCTCTTTGATCGCGAATACCGGGTAATTTTTACCGTCAACCGTAATTGCGTCTTTAACGCTCGATACGTTTTTTCCGTACTTGCCGTACACGCTGTCATATCGCAGTAGTTGCTCCAGCGTTCTAGTGTCGGTTAGATCATTAATGCCGACGACCTCAACTTTATTGTTGTTTAATAAAACTTTAAACGCGCCGCGCCCGATGCGTCCGAAGCCGTTAATCGCCACGCGGATTTTTTGGGAATTAAAAAACATAAAAAAAGTCAGTGAATAATTACAGTTAATTATAACACAAAATAAAGAAAACAAAAAACAAGAAAATTAATGTTGTTTCTTGTTTTTTTTGTTTTAATGTTTTTATGCCTTTTTTAACTTTTCTACCGCTATATCGTAAACTATTTCCCCGCCCCCGCCGTTAGCGGTTTTTAGCCGTAAATCCACGCTTTGTTTTAAAGTATGCCAGCCGATAACTTCCGCTTCCACGCCTTCATAAATTACAGCCGAACCGATTGCCGGCAATTCTGCCGCGAGTTCCGCGTAGCCCTCGTGCTCAAAACGCAAACAGCACATTAACCGGCCGCAAATGCCCGACAACCGCTCGCTGCCGCGATGCGCTATTTGCTGCGTTTCCGCCATATCGGAATTAATGCCGCCCAATTCATGCAGGAAAGTGCGGCAACACATCGGCCGCGTGCCGCACCGGCCGGCATCGCCGCAAATCCTGGCTTCGTCGCGGATGCCGACTTGGTATAAAATAACGGCCTTTTGGTAATGACGCGAGAGATCTTTTACCAGTTCGCGAAAGTCAACCCGCCCGTCGGCGATAAAAGCAAACTTCAATCGCGAATGGTCGTAAGACGCGTGGACGTCAATTATTTTCATTGACAAATTATGCTTTTTAACTAAACTGCGGCAGTATTGCAGTATTTCTTCTTTTATCGCCGCCTCTAAAATATTTTTTGCCTCGCTCGCTTCAGCCAAGCGCGCTATTGGCTTTAATTCTTCCTTAAGTTCCCGCTCGCCCGTTTCTTTGAGGCAGACCACCGTACCGACGTCACCGCCCACCTCCGTTTCCACAAAAACTTTGTCTCCCGTTTTCAAACTTAAATTATTGGCGTTGCTGAAATCGTATAGCTTGTCCCACGAGGCAAATTGAATTTGAACTATCTGCATATATTTAATCCTAATTAACCCTAATTTTATCCGAATAACCCGAATTAATTTTTTATATTCCTACTTAATAGGATTAATTCGGATTATATTTATAACGAGTATCTGACAAATTTCTCTACTTTTACCTCGCCTAATATTTCTTTTACTTTTTTCTTGTCGTCTTTGATGTACTCCTGTTCAACTAAACAAACATCTTGATAATATTTTTGCAGTTTGCCTTCAATGATTTTCTCCCGCATGTTCTCCGGTTTATTTTCGGCTCGCAACTGCTCGCGGTAAATTTCTTTTTCTTTATCAATTTCCGCTGCGGGCGCATCGGCCGGCGTTAAATATTTTGGATTGGCGGCCGCGACTTGCATTGCCATGTCTAAAGCTAACTCTGATTTATCCGGCTGGTTAAGCGAAACCAAAACGCCGATTTTCCCGCCCGCGTGAATGTAACTGGCAACCGTGCCGCTCGGATTAATTAACGTTTCCATCCGTTTTATTTCCAATTTTTCTCCAATTGTTCCGCTTAAAATTTCCGTTTGCTCTTTGACCGTAGAACCATCCATCGGCAACGCCAACAATTCGGCCAAAAAAGCCGGTTTTTCAGTTTTTACCGATTCAAAAACTTTATTGGCAAAATTTTGAAACTGCTCGTTGCGCGCGACAAAATCAGTCTCGGAATTAACTTCCAAAATATAGCCTTCGTTCGCGCTCTCGTTCACGCCGGCCAAAATTACGCCTTCCCGCGCTTCGCGATCCGCGCGCTTAGCCGCTTTAATGATTCCCTTTTTGCGCAATATTTCCGCCGCCTGCTCCAAGTCTCCGTCGGCTTCTTCCAAGGCGACCTTACAATCACCGATGCCGCAGTTGGTTTTTTCGCGGAGCGCTTTGATTAAATTCATTGTTATAGCCATAATTTAGAATTGTTTTTTAATAATTTGGCTTTCCGCCGGCTTGGCCGCTTTTATTTTTGTCCGGCCGTCTAAAACCGCTTGGCGGAAATAATCCAACACGAGCTTAACCGCTTTAGTCGCGTCGTCATTTCCCGGAATCACGTACTTAACGCTAGCCGGGTTGACGTTCGTATCGCAAACGGCTACCACCGGCACGCCTTTGTTTTTTGCCTCCTGCAACGCGGTTTTTTCGTGCTTGATGTCCCAGATAAAAATCGCGTCCGGTAATTTCTTTAAATTGGCGATGCCGCCGACCATCCGTTCCAATTTGGCAATTTTGCGGGCAAATTCCAGCTGCTCTTTTTTGGTGTATTTTGCCAATTTGCCCGCTTCCTTTTTTTCTTTTAAATCCAAATAATTTTTGGTCAGGTGTTTGATGACGGCAAAATTAGTTAAAGTGCCGCCGAGCCAGCGATTTTCCACGAAAGGCAAGCCGAGCTCTTTGGCGGTTTTGACGATACTGCCGCGCACCTGATCTTTGGTGCCGACGAGCAAAATGGTTTTATTTTCCGCCGCCATCTGGCTGACGTACTCCAGCGCTTCCGCGAACAAAACGGCCGTTTTTTGCAAATCAATAATATGCACGCCGGCGCGTTCGCCAAAAATAAAAGGCGCCATTTTGGGGTGCCACTTGCTTGTTCTATGCCCAAAGTGCATGCCTGCTTTGAGCATTTCTTCAATGCTTGGTATTTTTACCATATTTTTTTCCTTTTTACCTTATGAAACGGATGGCGTAGCCAGCCTATTTCATTGGGGTTAGTCCTCCGCCTCGCTCTTCCCCGATATGCGTCGGGAACAAGGAAAATATTATTGAGGCGTGAGAGATTTATAAATTATGTCTATACTTTAAGATATATCAGAAAAAAAGTCAACTCTTGCCAACTAAAACGATATATGATAATCTTTATTCCAGTACAATATTTTAAAAATAGCAACACTATTTGCATTATGAAAAAAAATATTCATCCGAAGTATTACACCGACGCCAAAGTAACTTGCGTTTGCGGCAATTCTTTCGTTACCGGTTCTACCCTGCCGGAAATAAAAACTGAAATCTGCAGCGCCTGCCATCCTTTTTATACCGGCAAGCAAAAATTAGTTGACACCTCCCGCCGCGTGGATAAATTCCAAAAACGCGCCGCGCAGGCGATTGACATGTCCGCCGTCCGCAAAGGCAAAAAAGTTAAACAAGCCGCCCGCGCCGCCAAGCGCGCCAAAGGCGAGGTAACGGTTAAAACCAGAAAAAAAGATAAGAAGTAGCCATCTAAAACCAGTACTCTGATTACTATCTATTTTGTTTATGGTAGAATAGAATCATAGCGCTGGTTTTAATTATTCCAAAATAAATTTAAATTTCAAATATTAAATATTAGGATTTTGATGTTGGTTTGGAATAATTTGGAGTACTTTGGAGTAATTTAGATTTAATAACTTATGTACGACGACATTAAACAAAAATTAAAACTGCTTGAAGCCTGCCTCAACGACCCGGCCAATTTTTCCGATTCCCAAAAGATGGCCAAACTCAACAAAGAATACAGCGACCTGAAATATCTCGTCAATTTAATTGCGGAATTGGAAAAAGCGGAAAACGAAATCACCGGCAATAAAGACCTTGTCAAAACGGAAAAAGACGCGGAATTAAAAACCATGGCCGAGGAGGAATTGGAAAAGTTGGAAAAAAAACGGGCGGAACTGGCGGCGCAAATCGAAGAGGAATTGCATCCAAAAAATCCGCTGGATAAAAAAAACGCTATTTTGGAAATCCGCGCCGGCACCGGCGGCGACGAATCCGCGCTGTTTGCGGCGGAACTTTACGGCATGTACGGCAAATACGCGGAGAAAAAAAACTGGCTCGTAAAAATTATTGACTCCAACCGCATAGGGATTGGCGGCTTTAAAGAAATTATTTTTGAAATAATCGGCGCGGGAGCTTACGGCGATTTAAAATATGAGGCGGGCACGCACCGTGTCCAGCGCGTGCCGGAAACGGAAAAAATGGGCCGCATCCACACTTCGGCCGCGACGGTGGCGGTTTTGCCGGAAGCCGAAGAGGTGGATTTGGAAATCAATCCGGCGGACATCAGGATTGACACTTTTTGTTCTTCCGGTCCGGGCGGCCAAAGCGTTAACACAACTTACTCGGCCGTGCGCATAACGCACCTGTCAACCGGTCTGGTCGTTTCCTGCCAGGACCAGCGCTCGCAACAGCAAAATAAATTAAAAGCGATGCAAGTTCTGCGCTCCCGCCTCTTAGCCAAAATTGAGGATGACCGGCGCGCCAAAGAAGCGAGCGAGCGGAAAACGCAAGTCGGAAGCGGCGACCGCAGCGAAAAAATCCGCACTTACAATTTTCCGCAGGATCGCATTACCGACCACCGCATAAAAAAATCGTGGCATAACATCACCACGATTTTGAACGGAGGGTTGGAAGCGGTCATTGAAGAGTTAAAAAAAGAGCAACATAAAATCTAACTTTATAATGGCATTACAAAGTTAAAATTGCTGCTTCTATCTTTAGATTACTTTTCTCCATTGCCTTTTCCCTCTTTCCTAAAAAAATTTATAAAGATCGCAATAACAAAGAGTAACCTTTTACTATTTAACACCTAAAATGCCGATAAGTCAAGTTATATTGAAAGCTTGTCAAAAACTGCAAAAATTCAACTTAAGTTCCGCCTTCCTGGACGCGGAACTTTTATTATCTTTTGTCTTGCGCAAGCCGCGCGAATATGTTTTAGCGCATCCGGAAATCAAACTAACTAAAAAACAAATTCTAAAATTTTATAAACTTATCGCCCAGCGCGCCAAAAATATTCCCCTTGCTTATTTAACGGGCGTTAAAGAATTTTATGGGCGAGAATTTTATGTGGACAAACGAGTGCTCGTGCCGCGGCCGGAAACGGAAACTCTTATAGAACAAGTTAAAAGTGAAAAGTTAAAAATGAAAAGTGATGCGATTATTGTAGATATTGGCACCGGCTCCGGCTGCATTATAATAACTTTAGCTAAAGAATTAGAAAATCTAAAATCTAAAATCAGCAATCTAAAATTCCTTGCTACTGATGTTTCCCTGGGTGCTCTCGCGGTTGCCAAAAAAAATGCCCGCCTGCATGGCGTAGCAGACAAAATTAAATTCATGCGGGGCAACTTACTGGAACCAATTTTAAAAAATCGAACACTTGTTACTTATAACTTGTTATTTGTCGCCAATTTGCCTTATTTAATGCCCACGCAAATTAAAAATTCGCCAACCATCAAGCATGAACCGCTTCTTGCGCTTTCTGCAGGCAAAGACGGTTTAAAATACTATCGCCAACTCGCCAATCAACTTCAACAATTTAACATTAAATATCCTAACATCTCAATATCTCTTTTTTGCGAAATTGACCCCGAGCAAAGTAAAGCCATAAAAAAAATATTTTCTCTTGCAAAAAGCATGGAAATAAAAAAAGATCTTGCCGGCCGTAACAGACTCTTTATCGCGCGTTTTTGACTCCGATAACGATATCATTTATAATAACAGCAGCTATTCACAAGTTAAATTTATGAAATTTACCGCCAAAAATAATAACAATGTAGCGACCAAAGATGACATCAAAGCCATTCATAAAATAATGGCTACAAAAACAGATTTAAAAAAATTAGAGAAAGACTTGCGCCACGACATGGCTATTACGGATAACAAAATAGATAAACTGATTACTGATTCGTTAAATACTCATGAAAGGCTGCAAAAAATTGAGGAAACTATGGCAACTAAAGACGACATTAATAAAGTGCTGGGCGCGGTGGATATGGCAATAGGTCAATATCAGGAAATAAAAATTGAACAGTTATCTAATTTATCCGCTCATCAAAGATTTGAAGCCGACACTGCCAAATTAAAAATTCATGCCGAATTACAGGCATAAACTTACAAAATATAAAAAAATAAAGTCGCTCTCAATGAGGCGGCTTTTTTGAATTTTAAACAAAATTTCTTAAATTGAAACCTGTCCTTCTCCCTGTATCACTTCAATCCAGGTCGTGCCGGCGTTAAAACGCACTTCTTCTTCGTTGGCATCATAAATTTTTTCCCTCTTTTCTTTGCTTTCTTTCTTCCACTTCCCTATTTCGCAAATTCCGTCAAAACAATACCATGATTTGCCTTCGCCGATTGTGTCCATTTGGCGGCGCAATTCCGCGTCCAATATTTTTGATTTTACTTTCATTATCACGATATTTTTAGAAACTATCGGCGCGCCATCAGCGTCTTTATGCTGGGCGCCGCCGAGATAGCGCGCGTATTCGTTTTTCTCCGCGTCATATTTCCAGTTCACCAAAAAATCGTGAACGGAAAAATTAACGGCGACGCTGCTGCTCGCGCGCGCTTCTAACGCCGCCTCGTCTTTATACAGCCAAAAATCGTAATCGCTAGTTTTTAAATTCATTTTTTCCAAATATTTATTCAGGTTGGCGGAAGAGGCAAAAATATTATGCGGCGCGACATAATCATTCGCCCGCCAAAAATACTGGCCTTGATAAAATTCGTTAAGATTGGGGATAGACTCGTTTCTAAGCCTGTTTAAAGCTTCTGGACTGCCGCCGACATGCGCGTAAAGCGCGTTATAACCTTCCGTCCAATCAAGATAATACGGACGCGCGCTGCGTACCGGACCAATCTTCACGATAGGGTTTGAAGTGGCAAAAACCGCAAGATACCGCGTAATCCCTGATTCGGCTTTGGCTTCATACACGATATTCGCCCGCGCCAGCCCCCATTGCGGCCGCGCCAGCGGATCGTTGTCAATCATTACCGCAACCGGATAATAATCCGCGTCTTTAGGGTCAACATAAACGCCGTCAATATGCCGGCGGACGTAAAAACTGGGAATACTATCCGGCGGCGCGACTGCCTTAATAATTTTTTCTTTGCTTAGAGCCAAAGAATTAAAAATATTTGCTTTAATTTCCTGATTAACCGCCAGCCAAAAGATGATCAAAGACGCGCCGGAAAAAATTGCCAAAATTAAAATTGCTCGCACTGGCCAATTTATCTTGGACCAATACCTAGCAGTTTTAACTTTAAAACTATTGAGGAGTTGTAAAATTTTGTTTTTCATTCCTCCTTAATTAGCTTCTTCTTACTTCTTACTTCTTACTTCTTACTTTCCTCCTTTTTCCCTTCCGCTTTTTCGCCTTCGCCGGCCGGAACTGCCGCTTCGCCTTCAACCGGAACTGCCGCTTCCGCCACTGGCGCTTCCACTTCCTCTTCTTTCGGCTCAGATACGTTCACCACTATTTCTTCGGCGTCATTAAGTATTTTTACCGCCGCCGGAACGCGCAAATCCTTAACATGAATAGCGCTGTCAAAAGAATTTAATACTGAAATATCAACTTCAATTTTATGCAACAAATCTCCCGGCAAACATTCAATTTCCACTTCATTCAAGCGCTTGATAATAACGCCGCCTTCGCTTTTGACTATTGGCGCTTCGCCCGTTAATTCAATTTCCACCGCGGCAGTAAGCTTTTCTTTCAAATCCACTTCGTAAAAATCGGCATGGATTATTTTGCTTTTCATCGGATCGCGCTGGATGTCGTGAATAAGCACTTTTTTGCTTTGGCCGTCGTCTAACACCAAATCTACCAAACTTGATTCTCCCGCTTCTTCGTATAATTTTTCCAATTGCAAACCGTTGACGGCAAGGCTTAAGGCCGGATTTCCTTTGCAGTACGCGACTGCCGGCACCGCCCCCTCGCGGCGCAAATCATTGGCTGATAATTCTTTTGTTCTTGTTTTTGCTTTAAGTTGAGTCATACGAAAATAATTATAAAGTTAAAAGTTATAAAGTTTATAAAGCCACTGTCATTCCTATTTATATAGTAAATGCGCTAAAAAGTCAACCTTACCGTAAAAATAGCAAAAATCAAAAATTGACTTTACGGACTTTATGAACTTTTGACTTTACGGACTTAATTGTGTCTGGCGTGGATTATCACGCTTTCAACAATGCCGACTAAAATTAAACTGGCAATTAACGAACTGCCGCCGTAGCTTACCAAGGGCAGAGTAATTCCGACTACCGGCAGAAGGCCGACATTCATGCCGATATTGATAAAAGTTTCAATAAAAAGCAAAATGATCGCGCCTAAAATTATGTACAAACCGAAATTATTATCAATCCGCCACACCCAATGAATCAAGCGAAAAAAAAATACCGTTAAACAAATCATCAACAAGCTTATTCCTAAAAATCCCAGCTCTTCCCCGATGACGGCAAAAATAAAATCCGTCTGGCTTTCCGGCAAAAACTTGAGTTGCGACTGTGAGCCAAAACCCAAGCCCTTGCCGATAAATTTTCCCGACCCAACGGCGATGATTGCTTGAGCCGCGTTATATCCCTTATCCAGCGAACTTACGTTAGGATTAATGAAGGTCAATATTCTTTCTTTTTGATAATCCTTCAACAAAAAGAAAAAGCTAAAGACAAAAAACAAACAGGTTATTAAAATAATCGGAATAATTTGTTTCCGATTTAAGCCAAAAATACCCGTGATCGCGAGCCAAAATAAAAAAATAATCATCGCCGAGCCAAAATCCGGCTGGAGTAAAATTAGCGCTATCGGCAAAACGACCATTAAACCAGTTAAAGTCAAATGCTTTAATTGGTTAATTTTGTAAGAAGCGGAAGAAAAATATTTGGCAAGCGTTAACACCACTATTATTTTTACCAGTTCCGACGGCTGGAGGCTAAAGCCGAAAAATTCAAACCAAGCGCGCGTGCCGCGCACCGGCGCGCCTAAAAATAAAACTAGCGCCAAGACGACGATCCCACCGGCATAAATCCACCGGCTTAGGCCGTACAGCGAATGAAAATCAAACAAGCTGAACAAAAAAAGCAGCGTTATCCCAATGCCCGCAAAAACGCATTGTTTTTTAAAATTCAATAAACTCATTTCCCCGTTGCCAAGACCGACGCTGTAAATGGCGGCAAGGCCAAAACTAACCAACATAACTACGGCTGAAAATACGATCCAATCAAAACGCTTGAAATGATTTAATAGCCGATGAAACATAATAAAAAACGACTAATTTCTAATGTCTAATTTCTAATTAAATCCCAATGTTTAATGAAAAAATGACTAAATAATTCTAGAAATTAGACATTCAGGCATTAGGCATTGATTAGAAATTAGACATTTATTTTTCTTGTCCCGGCCCCAGTTCAAAGGGAATGTAGTTTTCTTTATCAAAAATATTTACGGAAGGGAGTATCGTTATCTGCGCGCCGGTAAAATTTGCCGGCCAAATTATTTCAACTTTCTTGCTTTCCCAGGAATAAAATTTTTCTATTTTATATTTATTTATCCCCACTATGTTTCCGCCCGTTTGCGCTAAAATATAAAAATCAACCTCCCAATAATTATAAGGCGAATTATTACGCGCGCTAAACCGCAGAGAGTTTATTGGGATTCCGCCGCCCGCTCCTTCGCCGCCGGTGAAATTAACATCGGAAACGGCGATGTCGGCGAGCGTTTCTATTTTTTCCGCAATGCTTTTAAAATCATCCGCCGACGCGCGCTTCCAACTGATATTTTCTATTTTTACCGTTGCACCCGCGGCTTGCGCACTGGGATTTAAAAAAGAAGTTAAATATTTTTTTTCTCCGGGCAAAATAAATTCATGCTGAACCGGAGTTTTTTGGCCGTTACTCGTAAAATAATAATCAAAATCAACATGCCAGCCGATATTTTGGTTTTCCACCGCGGCCGCCAAATCATAAGTATTGTTTGAACTGGGAAAAGCAGCCGTTTGGCCGATTTTTAAACTCTGCGCGCTTTTGGCAACGATTGCGCCGTGATTGATAGTCGGCATTGACGCGAGCAGGCGCGCCATTTGTTCGTCCTCCGCCATGCCTTTGGCAAAATAATGGCTAAAGCCGTAAATGACGTAAACCCATAACGACGCGCTCACCGCAATTAAAACGCCGTACAGTATTTTTTTTAACAAAGACTGATGCTCTACCCACCATAAGCCAAAATCAAGCTGGCGATTAGTCGGTCCGTCCACCGGCCGGTAAGCGGCTAAATTATTATTTAATTTGGTTGAATTTGTTTCCTCCTTTTTGGGCATAGGTAATTAGTCAAAAGTTGAAAGTCCATAAAGTCTGTAAAGTCATGGATGTAAAAATACCTCTAACTTTATGGATTGAATTTATTATATCATAAATTCTGCCGGCGACAAAATAAAAAGGCCCACAAGGTTTTTGTTATTTTGTCAACTTTCCCCCTTTTAAAATATATGCTAAAATAATTATGGAAATTAACACCTTTGTTGTGTTTTTATTTTAATTTAATTTGCAGATTTGCATTATAATTTTATGGCAAAAAAACAAACGCAAAAATCAGATTACACGGCTGAAAGCATCACTGTACTGGAAGGGCTAGACCCGGTCAGAAAACGACCGGGTATGTATATTGGCTCCACTTCCGCCACCGGTCTGCACCATTTGATTTGGGAGGTAGTGGATAACGGCATTGATGAAGCGATGGCCGGCTATGCCACGGAAATCAAAGTAGCTTTACTTCCGGATGGAATGGTTGAAGTTTATGATAACGGTCGCGGCATTCCGGTGGGCATTCATTCCGTTACCAAAGTGTCCGCTTTGGAAACGGTGATGACGAAATTACACGCGGGCGGAAAATTCGGCGGCGGCGGCTATAAGGTTTCCGGCGGTTTGCACGGCGTCGGCGTTTCGGTCGTCAACGCTTTGTCGGAATACACCAAAGCCGAAGTGCGCCGTGAAGGAAAAGTTTGGTTGCAGGAATACAAGCGCGGCATACCGCAGAAAAAAACGCACGCTATCGGCACCGCCAAAAATACCAGCACGACTATTACTTTTAAGCCTGATCCGACTATTTTTACCGAGCTGGAATTTGACTGGGGAAAAATTTTGGACCGCATGCGCCAACAGGCTTATTTGACCAAAGGCATCACTATCGCCGTTTGGGACAAGCGCCCCGGCCATCGGCTTAAAAATTTTAAATTTCACTTTGAAGGCGGCATTAAAGCTTACATTAAATCGCTTAACCAGCACAGCGCGCCCAAACACGACACGATTTTTTACGCGGAAAAAGACATTGAGAGTTCTAAAGTGGAAGTCGCTTTGCAGTATAACGACGAATATAACGAGGAAGTTTTCGCTTTCGCGAATAACATTCACAATCCGGAAGGCGGCACCCATGTGCAGGGTTTTCGCACGGCTTTGACGCGCGTCCTCAACGCTTACGCGCGCAAACAAAATTTATTAAAAGAAAAAGACGAAAACTTAACGGGCGACGATACGCGCGAAGGTTTGACCGCAATAATTTCCGTAAAATTAACCGACCCGCAGTTTGAAGGCCAGACTAAAAGTAAGTTGGGCAACGCGGAAATGAAAAATTACGTTGAGCAGGTTTTTGGCGAAGCTTTTACTGTTTTTTTGGAAGAGCATCCGCGGGAAGCCGAGGCGATTATCGGCAAATGCGTACTGTCGGCGCAAGCGCGTCTCGCCGCCCGCACGGCGCGCGCGAATATTTTGCGCAAAGGCGCGCTGGAAGGAATGACTTTGCCCGGCAAACTCGCCGACTGCTCCTCGCGCAAAGCCGAGGAATGCGAACTTTACATCGTTGAGGGAGACTCGGCCGGCGGCTCGGCGAAACAAGGCCGTGACCGCCATTTTCAAGCCATCCTTCCCTTGCGCGGCAAAATTTTAAACGTGGAACGCGCGCGTTTAGATAAAATGCTTGGAAACAATGAAATCAAAAATTTGGTAATCGCGCTGGGCACGAACATTGACGAACAATTGGATATCACGAAACTGCGCTATCATCGCGTGATTATCATGACCGATGCGGATGTGGACGGCGCGCACATTCGTACCTTACTTTTGACTTTATTCTACCGCCACTTCCGGCAATTCGTGGAAAACGGACATCTTTACATCGCCCAGCCGCCGTTATATCAAATAAAAAAAGACAAAGACGTAAGCTACGCTTACTCGGATGATGAAAAAAATTCCACTGTTAAAAAACTTGGCGGCGGCGAAGTGGAGGAAACGGAAAAAGAGTCCGAAGAAGAAATGACCGTTGCGGAAGAGGCGGCGGCGGAAGCGGAAGAAGTAAAAAAATCAGCGAACAAAATCCACATCCAGCGCTACAAGGGCTTGGGTGAAATGAATCCGGAACAGCTTTGGGAAACGACCATGAACCCCGAACATCGCATTTTATTGCAGGTTTCCGTGGATGACGCGGCGCGGGCCGACGAAACTTTTGATATTTTGATGGGTTCCGACGTCGTGCCGCGCAAAAAGTTTATCCAAGCGCATGCCAAAAACGTGCAAAATTTGGACATATAATCTTACAAATTACAAATTAATTGCCAATATACGAATATTTTAATTTGTATATTTGTATGAATATTTGTAATTTGTAAGGTAATTTGACATATTTTTTCAACCGCAGTATAATGTGGACAACATAAGAACTGTTCCGAAAGCTATCGGAACTGTTTTTTAAACCAATTATTTATGAATTTTGCCAATAAAATCAGCGCTTACATCAAAGAATCAATTGAGGAAATAAAAAAAGTCACTTGGCCGACGCGCAAAGAAACGAAAAATTACACTTTGCTCGTGATCGGCGCCAGTTTGGCAATTGCCGCCTATTTAGGCGCGCTGGATTATATTTTTAATTTTATACTAGAGCTAATATTATAATAACTAATTAGTGACGATTTGTCATAAATTAGTGGCTATTCGTGAATTTATGAAGCAATCATCTAATGTGGGCAAACGCTGGTACGCCATCCATACTTACAGCGGCTACGAAGAAAATGTGGTGCGCAATTTAAAACAGCGCATTGAATCCATGGACATGGAGGATAAAATTTTTGATATTATCGTTCCCAAAGAAAAAAAAATTAAAATAAAAAATGGCAAACGGCAAGTGATTGAAGAAAAAATTTTTCCCGGCTATGTGCTGGTGAGCATGCTCGTAACGGACGATTCCTGGTATGTCGTACGCAATACGCCGAATGTTACCGGCTTTATCGGCACCGGCACCATCCCTACACCGATTTCAGACAAGGAAATTCAGGACCTGCAGAAGCGCATGGGCGTGGAAGAGCCAAAATTTACGATTGACGTTACTGCCGGCGCGCCGGTACGAATTACCGACGGCCCGTTCAAAAATATGGAAGGCAAAGTAATGGAGGTTGACCAAGAAAAAGGAAAAATCAAAATACTGGTGTCCATGTTCGGCCGCGAAACGCCGGTGAACTTGGATTTCTTACAAATTAAAAAAATATAAAATCAGTTGCTTAGTTAATTAGTTACTTAGCTTAAAATTCTATAGGTAACTAAAAGCTTCTTTGACTATGCAACTAATTAACTGTTTAACTGATAAACTAATATATGGCTAAGGAAATTTTAACAAAAATAAAATTACAAATCAGAGGAGGACAGGCAAACCCAGCGCCGCCGGTCGGTCCGGCTTTGGGGCAGGCTGGTTTGAACATTCAGGAATTCTGCACCCGCTTTAACGAAAAAACCAAAAGCCAGATGGGTGAATTAATTCCCGTGGAAATAACGGTTTATAAAGACCGCAAGTATGATTTTATCTTAAAAAAACCGCCGGCGTCGGAACTGTTAAAAAAATACGCCAAAGCGCAAAAAGGCTCCGGAAAACCGCTGACGGAGAAGGTGGGCACGATTACGCGCGTGCAATTGAAAGAAATCGCGGAAATAAAGATGTCGGACTTAAACGCGAACGATGCGGAAGCGGCCATGAACATTATTGCGGGAACGGCAAGGCAAATGGGAATTGAAATTAAGTAAGAAGTTAGAAGTAAGAAGTAAAAAAAATATTAATAATTTTTGTCATTCTTAACGAAGCGATAGCGGAGTGAAGAATCTATAGATCCTTCGTCGCTCCTTTTAGTCGCTCCTCGGGATGACAATTAATCTGTGGGAGATAGAAAAAACATAATCTGTCACTACCACCACAAAATTTTATGGCCAAATCAAAAAGAATGACTGAAATTTCCAAACTCGTTGATAAAACCAAAAGCTATCCCATAGCGGAAGCGGTAGCGTTAGTGAAAAAAACTTCCAAGGTGAAGTTTGACGCCAACGTTGAATTGCACGCCAAATTGGGAATTGACCCCACCAAAGGCGAACAGCAGATGCGCGCGTTCGTTACCCTTCCCAAAAGCGCCAGCAAGAAAAAAATCGTTATTGCCTTTGTGGGCGCAAACGATGAAAAAGCGGCGAAAGACGCCGGCGCGGACATTGCCGGCGGCGAAGAATTGATAAAAAAAATCATTGCCACCAAAAAAACCGATTTTGACATCGCGGTCGCGACGCCCGAGATGATGAAAGTACTGGCGCCGGCTGCCAAAATTTTAGGTCCGCGCGGTTTGATGCCTTCGCCAAAAAACAATACGGTGTCGCCGAACATTAAAGCGGTGATTGAAGAAATTAAAAAAGGAAAAATGGCTTTTAAAAACGACGCCGGCGGAAATGTGCATTTAGTTATTGGCAAAATTTCTTTTACCGATGAAGAGTTGACCGCTAATTTCGCCGTGGTACTGGAAGCAATCCGCAAAGCGAAACCGGCCAGTTCCAAAGGCACCTATCTGCAAAATGTGAGCGTTTGTTCGGGAATGGGACCGGGAATAAAAATACAGTTGTAAGTTAATGATAATAAATTATAAGTTTAAAAATATAAAATACGAGGTGCAAGCCTCGTATTTTATAGGGTCTATCGCCAAGAAAATTTTATGTTTCGTCGCGCCGCAGCATCTTAAAGGAGGCTGCGGCGTTTTTATTTCTTGCCTCTTTTCTGAATATGCTAATATTTTAGTAAAATTAGCTCTAAAAGCTAGCTAGTTAAAAACTAGTTAAGAAACTGTTCTTTAAAAAATCAATATGAATGCCAAAGATGAAAAAATCAAAATACAAAAAGAAAGGGTTAAGAAAATGAACATGCGGGAACAAAATGTAATTGAAGCAAGAAAGTTCTTAAAAAACTTTCTGAACATGGCAAAAACGGGAGACCAGCTCACTCTTTATAAGGGGCCAATGGAAACGGTGGAACGAAATAATGTTTTTTATGCCGGTTATCATTCGGGCAACATCTTGGTTAACATAGGCGACTTTATGCATTTAAACGGCCAAGCGTTGCTTAGCGATGCGAAATGGAGTGATTTTAAAAAAAAATCGCAAGGTCACACAGTAAAATTGCATATAGGCTATACTGACGATAAAGAAAATAAAAATGTTCTTAAAAATGCTTGGTGCGACAGCCCTTTGGGCACGGTAACCCAAATAGGGCGCAAAATTTTCCTAAATGGAGAGGAAAAATATAATGGGCATTGGCAGGAGTGGCGGCCGCATCCGGAAGGGATTATAGTATTAACAGATAGCGGCAATAAATTAACTCTGATTAAAACTTCAGGGGAAGAGCAGATTATTTATGAGGGACCGTGGCATCAAGTTATTGGAATTGATGGGCAGGGCATTTTAATTATCAAAGCGCCAGGAGATGATTTATGTGATTACGCTTATAAAGATGAATTATTTCACATTCTCCTTGGCACAAAAATATTTTTTAACGGAGTGGAAATACCTCTAGAGGAGAGGGACAAAGATCTTTGCCTTGGGCACCCCCTTGGGGGCGTGGTTATTTTTAGAAACGGGGAATATTTATTAAACGGCAAACAAGTGGTTGGACGCGGACTCGATTGGCTCCTCGGCCGCAATACTAAAAAATGGTACGAACCATTTTTCCACCGTAACTGGATGTGCCGCATTTATTACGGCAAACATACAAAGTTTTTGATTGATGAAACAGTGCTTTTTAAATGTGAATGCAAAGAAAGAGAGGTTCCTGATGTACAACATCACGATATGGGAATACTGATAAATTATAGAGGGGTGTTGCATATAAATGGGCAAAAAATTTACGATGGACCGGAAGAAGATTATTTTGCTACCCCCAAAGGAGCGATGATTAAAGACGGAAATAAATTTATTCATGTTTATTTGACGGGAGATGATCAATTTAGCGCTATTGTCGCCACGACTATTTACGAGGGAAATTGCGACAGATTTCAGATTTTAGACGAAAACCTCATAATTTACGATAAAAAAAACCGCAGTAAAATTTTTGTAGTAAAAGGATGAATCTTTGCCAGCACAACCACCGGCCTCCGCCATAAAAACGCGGGGGCTTTTCTTTTTTGCTTTTTTAATTTTAATCTGTTAAAATAACATCATTACTATTTTTCCACAACACACAACAAGGAGGGTTTTATTAACCTCTATTTTTGTACCTAAATTATGGAAAAGCAACATAATGACTCTGAAAAAAAACGAGAAAATTACTTAAGCTGGGATGAAACTTTTATGCTGGTGGCCGGCGTTATCGCTCAGCGATCCAAAGACCCAAATACGCAGTTGGGAGCCTGTATTGTTGATGAGAATAATGTTATTGTAGGATTGGGGTATAACGGCTTTCCACGCGGCTGTTCGGACGATTTGTTGCCCTGGCGGCGCGGGCGGGAATTCAAGCTGTCTGAAACAA
>PFAS01000075.1:24405-24564 GCA_002778635.1 Candidatus Falkowbacteria bacterium CG10_big_fil_rev_8_21_14_0_10_43_11
CGTTAAATATTGGCAATATACGCCGCAATATGATATTAAAAAATTATTTACGGAAGAAAAAATTTCATCGTTGCCGAAAGAAATTAAGCTTAACCAAAATCCAAACGCCAGCGATTTTGTTTTTGAAGAAATAATTTAATCACATAACAACAAAATACG
>PFAS01000068.1 GCA_002778635.1 Candidatus Falkowbacteria bacterium CG10_big_fil_rev_8_21_14_0_10_43_11
TGTCAAATTCCAATTCCAAATCAATGTCCAATGATCAATGTCCAATGACCAAAGATTTTTTTCGAACAATAAACATCAACAATGCGAAATTTGCCAAAGATTTCAAGCCGATTAACGAAAATAGCAAATTGCCGGAACTGCGGGAATATTCGCGCGCTTATTTGCACCATTTGTTTAAAATTAACGACACGCTCGGTTCTCGGCTGGCGAGTTTGAATAATTTGGAATTTTACCTTGACTTGATGAAAGGCATCAGGCAAAATATAGGCAAAGGAAAATTTTAAAAAAATTTAACAAGGAAGGAGTTAATGAGATAAAAAGAAGAACCTACAAATTAAGATAAAAAAAAGAAGCGAGAATTTTTAGTTCTCGCCTCACTCAATATCAACAAGCCGTTATTTCTGTTGTTTTTTTCTATGGTATTCATAAATTAACCAATAGATAAAAAACAGTAGGTTTCCAATCAGCACATTAAAACTTAGCCCGAAATAACGAAGCCATGACATGCCGTCAAACCCACTATTGACCATAATGTGGAGCCAGAACCAAAAGACCAGAAAATTTCCAAAAATGCCCTTAAGGAAAAATTTACGTGGGTAACCAATAGCGCATTCACTGATTGTTTTGATATCATGTTGAATCCATTTGAAAACAATCAGAGTGGCAATTACTGCCGTGGATGTTTCCATTGCCCAACCCCATCCCAATGGAGTCTGGTCAATAGAACGGATATAACCAGCAATTAACCCAACAAGGAACGATGAGACGGCAAAGATAGTTCCAGCAATTCGGTCATTCATTGTTAGCCGTAGGCGGTTTTTTATCCCAATTCCAATCTGCCACCCGATGATTGCCAGAAGAATTAGTTTCAAAACAAACCACCAAATGGTAACCCCGTCCGTCATCCGAGCGCCAATGTTAATGCCGATTAGCATCATCCAGTGAGTAAAGTCGTAGATTCTGGCCTTGAGATTTACCACACTATTTTTTTGAATTGACGACAGAAGGTCTATATGACCTGATATGACTAGGAGCATTGCGATCGCGGGTAAATAATAGGCTAGATGAAATATACCAGCTAAGTCCAAAACATTTGTGAGCTTTGCGGTAAACGCATAAGTTGCTAAGCTTAACAGAGCGAGCCAGTAACTAGTTTCTAGTATTCGCTTTAATCGTTCCATTGTTTTGCCTCCTCGCTAATTAGAGATTAAAAAGATCGCGTTGATTTTGAATATTAATATATAACTAAAATTATGTCAACCGTCAAAATTAATGTCAAAATTAAGTTTGGAGTTTTACCTTGACTTGATGAAAGGCATCAGGCAAAATATAGGCAAAGGAAAATTTTAAAAAAATTTGATAAGGGAGGTGCTGTTCATTGAAAACTAAATATGACGTTTATATTTCTTATAAGATTTCCGGCAATGGCTCGGGAGAGTTAGACCAGGAAAGCAAAGAAAATGTTTTTCCGGTAGTTTTGGCCATAGGAGAAATGATAGAAAAATTAGGCCTTAATCCCTTTATTCCGCATAAATTTGATGAAAAGTACCCGGCCAAAAATTTAATTGCGGAAATTTATCCGCGAGATATTGCTATCTTACGACAGTGCCGGTGCATGGTGGTTTTTCACAACAATGACGCTTCTGACGGCCGCGGCATTGAGGCGCAATTTTGCGTTCAACAGAATATCCCGATTATTTTAATAGCGAAAGATTTAACCAAGGTTTCACCAATGCTGGCTGGAATTCCGGCGATAAGGCGCGAAATTATTTTTACCAGCACAACCGAAATTTTGCCTGTCGTGCAAGAAGCTGTACAAAGCTTGATTCGCCCGCCGTTAGCGACAGCCATAATAGCTCTTTAATGCCTCAAGATTATCTTTCCTCGCGCTCCGTTTTTGCGGAGCGTTTTATTTTGACAAAAAAGTTAAATTTGGATAAAGTTAAGGATATGCAAGAAAAACAAGTTGAAAAAATAATGCCGACAAAATCGCCTTTTCCGGCAATGGAAGATGAGGTTTTGAATTTTTGGGACAGGGGGAAAATTTTTGAGAAATCTATCGCTCACCCAGCCTCATTGAATATTGAAAGTCGTGAAGACAAAATCACATCACACCACCCCCTAGCCCACTTCTCACAAAAGGAGGGGGGGCGAGATAATAAAGTAGTGAAAGAATATGTTTTTTACGATGGGCCGCCGTTTGCTACCGGCACGCCGCACTACGGGCATATTGTCGCGTCTATTATGAAAGATGTGGTGCCAAGATATTGGACGATGAAGGGTTATCGCGTGGAGCGCAAATGGGGCTGGGACTGCCACGGACTGCCGATTGAAAACATTGTAGAAAAAGAATTGGGCTTTAAATCTAAAAAAGACATTGAACTTTTGGGCGTGGCGAAATTCAACGAAACTTGCCGCTCCAAAGTTTTGACTTATGTGGACGAATGGAAAAAAGTCATCCGGCGTCTGGGCCGTTGGGCGGATATGGATAACGCCTATAAAACGATGGACAAAGATTATATGGAAAGCATCTGGTGGGTCTTCAAACAGTTATATGACAAAAATTTAATTTACGAGGGTTATAAATCAATGCATATTTGTCCGCGTTGTGAGACGACTTTGTCGCAGCAGGAAGTCGCGGAGGGCTATAAAAATGTGAAAGATTTGTCGGCGACGGTTAAGTTTAAACTTGAGCCAAACCAAAAAATTGGTGATTTTGAGACTGACGATAATACTTATATTTTGGCATGGACTACTACGCCGTGGACTTTGATTGGAAATGCGGCGCTGGCGGTGGGGAGTAGTATTAAGTATTTAGTATTAAGTATAAAGGGTGAGGCGGGAAAATATATTATCGCCAAAGACAGAGCTAGTGAAGTTTTTAAAGGTAAAGAATATAAAATTTTAAAAGAAATTAAAAGCAAAGATTTAGTCGGACTGGAGTATAAGCCGATTTTTGACTATTACGCTAAAGACGAAAGTTTGAAAAATAAAAAAAATGCCGCGCCCGCAACGCCTGAACGTAGCGATGGCGGGCGGGGCTGGAAGATTTACGCGGCGGATTTTGTGACGACCGACGAAGGCACGGGCGTCGTCCATATCGCGCCGGCGTTCGGCGAAGACGATATGAATTTGGGCAAAGAACATGATTTGCCTTTTATTCAGCATGTCGGCATGGATGGAATTTTTAAACCGGAAGTGACGGATTTTGCCGGAATGCATGTTAAGCCGATTAACGATACGCAAGCAACCGATGTGGAAATAATAAAATACTTGGCGCACAAAAATTTGTTATTCAGCAAAGAAAAATACGAACACAGTTATCCGCATTGCTGGCGCTGTGACACGCCGCTGATAAATTACGCGACTTCATCGTGGTTTGTAAAAATCACGGATATTAAAGATAAAGCGTTGGATTTGGCCAAAAAAATTAATTGGACGCCAAAACATATGAAAGATGGCCGGTTCGGACAATGGCTTGCGGGCGCGCGCGATTGGTCAATTTCGCGGCAACGATTTTGGGCGTCGGTAATACCAATTTGGAAATGCGAAGGTCAGAAATCAGAAATCAGAAATCAGAAATCAGAAATTAAAGAAGGTAAATGCGATAATTTAAAAGTTATAGGGTCAGTAGAAGAATTAGAAAAACTTAGCGGCAAAAAAATTAACGATTTGCATAAACATGTTGTAGATGAGATTACTTTTCCTTGTGAAAAATGCGGCGGCGTCATGAAACGGATTCCGGATGTTTTGGACTGCTGGTTTGAATCCGGTTCCATGCCGTACGCGCAGACGCATTATCCTTTTGCCAACGAGCAAAAATTTGAAAATAATTTTCCGGCCGAGTTCATTGCCGAGGGCGTAGACCAGACGCGCGCCTGGTTTTATTATCTGCATGTCATCGCGACGGCGATTAAAAATAAACCGGCGTTTAAAAACGTAATCGTGAACGGCATCGTTTTGGCCGAAGACGGCAAGAAAATGGCTAAGCGCCTGCAGAATTATCCGGACCCGACGGAAGTTATGGAAAAATACGGTGCGGACGCGTTAAGGTATTATTTATTGACTTCGCCGGTGATGCTCGCGGAAAATTTGAATTTTGCGGAAAAGGGCGTGCAGGAATCACTGCGCAAAGTGAATATGCTGCTTTGGAATGTTTATAAATTTTATGAAATGTACGCCGGGCAGATTTCAGATTTCAGATTTCAGATTTCAGATTTAACGAATGTTTTAGATAAGTGGATTTTAGCGCGGCTTAATCAATTGATTAGCGAAGTGACCGACGCGATGGACAATTATAATTTAGTAAAGGCCGCGCGGCCGATTGAGGAATTTATTGATGATTTGTCAACTTGGTATATCCGTCGTTCGCGCGATCGTTTTAAAACCTCGCCCCTAACCCCTCTCCTAGAACAGGAGAGGGGAACCATTGCCCAAGACGAGAAAGACAAGCAAGCCGCTTTAGCAACGACAAAATTTGTTTTGGAAAATTTGGCAAAAGTAATGGCGCCGTTTATGCCGTTTATCGCGGAACAGGTTTGGCAGAAAGTTACGGGCAATAATTTTAAAGATGAAAATAAGAGCGTGCATCTTGAGGAATGGCCTACTTCGCATAACGCACAACGCATAACGCATAACACGCTTGAAGAAATTAAAATAGTTCGTAAAATTGTAGAGCTTGGTTTGGCAAAAAGAGACGAGGCGGGGATTAAGGTTAGGCAGCCGCTTTCGGAATTACGAATTACGAATTACGAATTACGAACAGAATACGAAGAACTTATTAAAGATGAATTGAATGTTAAAGAGGTGGTTTGTGAAAAAAGCGAAGGCGAATTAAGCGTTGAGCTTGATACTAAAATTACTCCAGAATTAAAACAAGAAGGCGTTAAGCGCGAACTCGTGCGCACGATTAATAATTTGCGTAAAGAAGCGGGAATGACAATAAAAGACAAAGTGATTATTTATTATCAAACCGATTTAAAAGATATAAAAGAGGCGTTTGCCAAATTCGGCGAGGAAATTAAAAAAGAAACCTTGGCGGATGAAATTAAGATGGGGAATGGAGATAACGTAAAGATAAATGGAGAAGAAGTGGAGTTAAAGGTAGAGAAAAATTAATATTCGTATATTCGTCCCGAGTACTCGGGATTCGTAATTCGTAGGGGTTATGAAAAAAAACAAGGAGCAAAATTATTTAATGCGGGATTTAGGCATCATCGCCTTGAGTTTTATTATCGCCGTAGTGCTTGTAAAAACGCAGGTATTGGGCGGCGTTTTATCCGCGGCGCAGGAAATGAAAGTTATCGGCAGTTTCCTTGGTGGTATGTTTTACGTCTCCATTTTTACCGTCGCGCCGGCGGCGGTAGTATTAGTTGAATTAACGCGGAATTTTTCTCTTTGGGAGGTGGCGTTTTTTGGGGGCTTAGGCGCGGCGGCCGGTAATTTATTGATTTTTCGTTTGGTAAAAAATAATTTAATGGAAGGTTTGACTTTATGGTTGCGCCGCCATCGAGAAAGAAAAATATTGCTCCTTTTTAGCAACCCTTGGTTTGATAAAACTTTATTTATTTTGGGAGCGCTAATTGTTTTTTCCCCCTTGC
>PFAS01000016.1 GCA_002778635.1 Candidatus Falkowbacteria bacterium CG10_big_fil_rev_8_21_14_0_10_43_11
CCATAACAACTTGTTCAATTTCTACGCCATAATTTCTTAAAACCGCCTTTACCTCTGTAAATTTATGTTTGTTTGTGGTTATAAAAGTTAGTTTCATGTTTTTTATATAGTCATAATGACAGCATTTATATTATATGGTATGGCGACTCCAGATTGTCTTCCCAGCGAATCTCGTCCACATCGTCTTTTTTTCCTTCACCGCGATATAATTTATCCGGCATGTTTATTACATAGCCGTCAGTTTTAGAAACGCATTTATAGCCGTGCACGACTCCAGGCGGCACAATCACTAGCGTGGGATTTTTTTCTCCGACTCGCAAAACTTCATATTGTTTCGCGGTTTTGGACGGTCCGTGCCGATGCGTAGTTACGCGCGCGTCCCATAAATGCAGATGAAATGAGCCAGGTCCGACAAAAATAAAACAGTCCGACTGATACACATGCTCGTGCGGTCCGCGTGCAAGCCCTGGTTTGGTCATGCTGACATAAGCCATGGCTGGCGAAAAATTTTTCATTTCATCGTTGCGCCAAAACTCCGCGAGCCAGCCTCGCCGATCTTTATTTATCGCTAATTTTTTTATAATGACGCCGTCAATCATAAAAATTACATAACGCATAACTTGTAACACAAAGCCGTAAGCTTCATAACTTTTAACTTTTAACTTTTAACTTTTAACTTTTAACTTTGCAACTATTACTACTATACCACTTATTAACCACAAAATCAAGACGAAATTAAGGCTAAAATAAGCTTGGACGATGTTGGGGAAAAATATCTCTAACAAAATAAAGCATGATAAAGCGATTGTTAGGATATAAAATATTTCACGAATGATTATGTATGTATTACTTTTCATAATTATTCCAAATTATCTCAAAATCCAAATTGTTCCAAACTAATGCCAAAGCCCAAAATCTAAAATTTTTAAATTTTGGATTTTGACATTGATTTGACATTAGAAATTTGAAATTTTAAATTCTCTTTTATTTTTTCTAGTAAGGTCTTTCCTTTCAACTCTATCTTAATATTTTTAATCTCAACATAATCCTCTGCCCCGTCATCCGCGATCAGTCCGGGCGCGGAAATCATAAAATTGTAATTATTTTCATAGCGGAAAGCATTAGTCAAATCAAAAGAAACCGTTTTTGTTTTCCACTCACCTGTTGTTTGAGCGGGGGAATAAGTGGTAATGATATAATTTACTTTTTCCGCGTCAACATCGCTTGCTTTGGTCATTTTTTTGTAATCCGGATTATAAAGAGAATTGTCGGCAAAACTAAAAACGCCCGCGCCGGAAATAATAACATCGCTTTTAGCAATTTTTATTTCGCTTTTATTTTGCCGCGTTGGCAGTGAAAACTGGCGATAAGTTTCAGGTATTATTAATTCTTGCTTATTAACTAAAACTGTTTGCAAGCTCGCGGCGTTTAAGGTGCTTATTGTTACTTCCGGCGCGTCGGAAAAAAGCGTGGCCGCTCCTTCATTGTTATTATTCGCCAGCCAAATTCTATTGATAAAAGAGGCTATTTTTTGCGCAGTTGAAATTTTTTCGGTAATAACATCATCGTTCGCGTTCACCGCGATTTTATAAAAACCTTCTTGCAGATCGCTTAAATTCAAATTAAAGTCGCCCGCGCTTGTTTTTTGCCGCCCCTCTTCCCCGCCTCTCGCGTCCGGCAATGTTTTTTCCGTAATGGGCTTGTTCTGATAATAAACAACAATTTTAACATCATCCGCGCCTTGATTGATGTTTAAGTCGCTGAAAGTTAAATTAAAATCAAGCGGTTCGTTTTTGACATAAGTATAAAATTGGTACGCGCCGCGAAGAGGCTGGTTAATTGTCGTTAATTGAGTGCTGGGTGAATAACTTGCGATTTTTTGCCTCGGCGTCAGATTATACTGATACGTTAAAATTTCCTCGCGCGGCGGGATGTTTATTAAAAATTCGTCAATACTTTTAAATTTTTGCTCGCGCTGTAATAACACTACGCCATCCTGTTCAATTTTATTCCAGCTTAAACTATCTACAATTTTATTTTCCAACGGCTTTAAAAAATAATTTTTTTGTTTATCCGCCTGCAAGCCCAATTCAATAATATTATTCCCTCCATCGTCGCGGTAAGTTAAAGTCAATTTTGCCTCGTTAAAAGTTCTTTGCGTATTTAAATTAAAATAAACCGGTTCGCCGATTATTTTCTGGGTACAGCCTAATTTGTTTATTTCGCCGACGCGCTCTTTCGGCTTTAATTTAGAAATAAAAAAAGAATTATCGCAAAAACTTACATTATAAATTATTTTGCCAAACGGAACAATCGCCTGATAAATTAAGAATAATAATATCAAAATTAAAATGCTATATAAGATTAAACGGATTCTAGCAATCATCAACATTTTAATGTCAAAATCAAAAAATTAAAATTTGTCATTTATCATTTAACATTTTGAATTAATTCATTTTATTTTTCCAATTTCTCAAACATTTCAATAACTTCCCGCGCGCATTTTTCCCAAGAAAACTGTTTAGCCCGTTCAAGGCCGGCTTGAGATAAGCTGGCGCGCAAATTTATGTCATACGCCAAATTGGCCATCGCATGCGCAATGTCGGAAATATTGAACGGATCCACTAAAATTGCCGCGTTGCCCATTATTTCCGGCAGACTTGAACAATTACTCGCAATGGAAGGCGTACCGCAAGCGGCCGCTTCCAGCGGCGGAAAACCAAAACCTTCGTAAAAACTGGGGTAAATAAACATCATTGCCAAATTATATAAATATGGTTTATCTTCATCCGAAATATAATCAGTAAAAATAATGTCGCGACTGTATTTGCTCGCGCGCGCCCGCTCGTAGACACTTTTATACCCCCAACCAGGCCGGCCGGCAATGACCAATTTTATTATATTATTTTTCACTTCCGCCTGCCCGGCAAAATGAATTAAGTCCGAATGTTCGTTGCCCCGAAAATATTTGTAGGCTTCAATAATGCCTTCAATGTTTTTCCGCGGCTCAATCGTGCCTAAAAAAAGCATAAATTTATCAGGCAATTGGTATTTTTTCTTTACTTCTTGCCGGTAGGGATCGGCGGCATCAATCAGCCGGTATTTGGCGCTTATTCCGGAGTAAATAGTTTTGATTTTTTTTGGAGAAACGCGGCATAATTCGCAGACATCCAGTCTGGTATTGTCGGAAACGGAAATAATTTTATCCGCCGAACGCAGCAGCTTTTTAACATTGATGTTTTTTTGCCAAAAATTATGGCGGCGGGAAAAATAATGCGGGTAGCGCAAAAAAGACAAATCGTGCACGGTAACTATTTTACGGCAATTTTCGCTTAAAGCGATAAAATTAAAATTGGGCAGCCAAAAAATATCCGCGCCGCCGATTTTTTTGTCAATTTTAGGGAGTTTAAAAATTTTAAATAAGCAATAATTTAAAATTTTATTGGGGTAATCCAGTTTAATCGTTTTTACGCCGGGAAAATTAAACTTGGGGATGCGGGCGGAAACGTCATGATAAGAGTTATAAAAAAGCTTGTAATTATTTTTTTTATCCTGCTGAAAAATCGCGAATAACAAATTAACCGTATATTCGGATACGCCCGAGTAGTATTCGTCCATGAGTGGCCTAATGTCGATACCGATGGTCATAAACTCAAATATCAATTGTTAAATTACTACATTGCTGCGCAACGCTCTAAAATTTTTAACAATGTAGCAATGTAGCAATTTAACAACTACTAAAAATAAAAAAGATTGGTTTATTCGGCGTCCTTTAATAATTTTGAGCTCACAAATTTTAAAATCTCTCTCTTAAACCTCTCCACGCCAAATTTTTCTGCCGTATTTTTGATGATTTGCGGATTAAAATTATAACCTCCGTACAGAAAACGCAAAACGGCGTCTGCCAATTCTTCCCAGGTTTGCTCGGAAAAAAACAAACCGGATATTCTCTCCGTTACCGTTTCGCTTGCGCCGCCGCGCGCAAAAGCGATTACCGGCCGGCCGCTCGCTTGCGCTTCTACGGCCGAAATGCCAAAATCTTCTTCTTGCGGATGAATAAACGCCCGGCATTCTGACATCAAGCGCGCTTTTTCTTCCTCGCTTATTCTGCCTAAAAATTCAATGTTGGAGCTGGCTATTTTTTTTAAACGCTTTTCATCCGGTCCATCGCCAAAAATTTTTAGCGGAATATTTAATTTGTTGAAAGCGAGGATCGCCAAATCAAACCGTTTATGGGGAATAAAGCGCCCGCCCGCCAAAAAATAATCGCCGATGTTTTGGCTGATAAAAAATTGAGCGGTATCCACCGGCGGATAAATTACCGCGCTGTCGCGATGGTAATATTTTTTTATCCGCTCCCGCGTCGTGCGGGAATTTGCGATAAAATAATCCACCCGCTCGGCCGCTTCCCGATCCCATTGCCGTATCCGGCTTACTTCAAAATCAACTATTTTTTTCAGCCATCCCGGCAAACGCAATTCGGCTAAATACTGGCTGGAATAATGCCAAAGGTAACGCGTCGGCGTATGGCAATAGCAGATGTGAGTGGCTCCCGGGCCGGTAATTACGCCTTTGGCAAAAGAAGAAGCGGAAGAAATCACTAAATCATAATCTTGAAGATTGTGCGATTCAATCGCCATCGGCATCAGAGGCATGTACCATTGGTATTTGCTGACGCCAAAAGGAAATTTTTGCAAAATGCTTGGGGTTAACTTTCGGCCGGCAAAATTCTTAATGTGCCGCGAATCGTATAATAATGTAAAAATAGGCGCCGTTGGAAAAATTTCCGCTAACGTCTGCAAAACTTTTTCTGCTCCTCCTTCCTGCGCGAAATGGTCATGGACTAAAGCAATTTTCATATTTTATTCCGCTTTTCTTTTCCTTAAAATCGCAATTGGGGTTTTTAACATAATTACAACATCAAACCACAACGACCAATTTTCCAAATAATAAATATCAAGCTTTACCTCTTCTTCAAAATTTAAATCGCTGCGGCCGGAAATTTGCGCGAGCCCCGTAATGCCGGGTTTTATCGCTAAAACTTTTTTGTGGTGCCGCTGGTAGAGCGCCACTTCGCGCGGCTGATGCGGCCGCGGCCCGACGATGCTCATTGTGCCGAATAACGCGTTAAAAAATTGCGGCAGTTCGTCAATGCTGAAGCGGCGGATGAATTTGCCGACTTTGGTCAGGCGCGGGTCGTTCGCGATTTTATATAACGGCCCCTCTTTGGTATTTTGCGTAACGATTAATTTTGCCTCCAGTTCCAAAGCTTCGTCGTTATTGCGGTATTCTTCGCCGATGCAATGTTGCAACTGCATGGAGCGGAATTTATAAGTTTTAAAGATGCCGTCTTTGCTCACCCGCTCGTTTTGGTAAATTGCCGGCCCGCGCGATTCCAGTTTTATCAAGATGGCGAAAATAATAAGGAG
>PFAS01000044.1 GCA_002778635.1 Candidatus Falkowbacteria bacterium CG10_big_fil_rev_8_21_14_0_10_43_11
GACCATGATGAATAAACGTTTTGATTGGATGTGTGCGGATGAACGCCGGCATTTATATTATAATTTATTGCAGTATTGGCATGGAATATTAAAAAAATACCAGCCGGATATGTTGATTTTTTCATCCATCCCTCACGCCCCCTATGAATATGTTGTTTATAATTTAGCCCGTTTGTTAAATATTAAAACCTTTATGTTTTATGACACGTTGATTCCTGATAGGCTGTTGTTCTATAATGATTTTTGGCGGGGAAGCACTATTTTACAAGAAAAATTAGCCAGCGACAACAAAGAAGACTACGCTTTAGAAAATTTAAGCGGCGATTTACGTGAATATTATCAATTGCAAACCAATCCCGAATATGATTCCACGCCTGTTTATATCAAGGCATTCAGAAAACAGAATACAGCGGGTAGATATGCCGCCATTAAAATAAGAACAATTATAACCAGCCTAAAAGATTTTTCAATTTTTAGAAAAGTATTAGCCTATTTTTTAAAATTATTCGGGCCGAATGTCAAAAAAGAGTATCATGAACTGCAAACCAAACCGGATTTAAACAAAAAATTTATTTATGCCCCTTTAAATTATCAGCCAGAATGCACAACCAGCCCGCAGGCGGGAATTTTTGTTGACCAGATTTTAATGATAGAAACACTAGCAGCTTCAATCCCCGAGAGTTGGTTTATTTATGTCAAAGAACATCCTACGCAATGGGCTCCGCGGGGTTTAAATTATTTTAGTTCACGCTATCGGGGATACTATCGTCGCTTGGCAAAAATAAAAAATGTCGTCTTGATTCCAACTGAAACCGACACTTATGAATTAATGAAAAAAACGCAAGCGGTCGCCACCGCCACCGGAACCGCTGGTTGGGAATCAGTTTTGAGATTAAAGCCGGCAATCGTCTTCGGCTACCCGTGGTATCGCGATTGCCCCGGCGTTTTTAAAGTCAATGACGCCGCATCGTGCCAAAAGGCAATTAAAGAGATTAACAATGGCTATCGCGTCAGCCAGCAGCAAATTATCAATTATTTTCAAAGTTTTGACGAGGCGACTATCCGCGACCGATATTTCATCTCTGGCGTTAAAGGCAGCGACGGACTTAACCGTGATAAGAGCATCGGCAATATTATCCAAACAGTGTTGATGGAATTAAAAAAATATTCTTGAAAATTAATAAAATAAAATTTAAACAAATATAAAAAATTTATGTCCATTGATTTTTTACAAGGAAAAACGATTTTAATTACCGGCGGCACCGGTTCATTTGGCAGCAATTTCACCAAGTTTTTATTACGGTTTTCGGGAGCGGAAAAAATAATTATTTTTAGCCGCGACGAACTAAAACAATTTCATCTGCGCCAAGCGCTGGGCGATGACAGCCGGTTGCGATTTTTTTTGGGCGATATACGCAGTTTAAAACGTTTACAGCGCGCTTTCCACGGCGTGGATATAGTCGTGCACGCGGCAGCATTAAAACAGGTGTCAACTTTGGAATACAATCCATTTGAAGCGGTGGAAACTAATATTTTAGGCAGCCAAAACGTTATTGACGCCGCTATCGATCAAAAGGTAAAAAAGGTAGTTTTGATTTCCACCGATAAAGCGGCGCAGCCGGTCAATTTGTACGGTTCAACCAAATTATGCGCGGAAAAATTATTTGTTAGCGGCAATTCTTACGCTAGCCGCGAGACTGTTTTTTCCTGCGTCCGCTACGGCAATGTTATCGGCAGCCGCGGTAGCATCGTGGAAACGTTATTAAAAGATAAACATAAAAAGGAAGTGACTATTACCGATGAACGCATGACCAGATTTTGGATAACTTTGGGCCAAACCTTCAAATTAGTTTTGTTCGCCTTGCGCGAAATGGAGGGCGGTGAAATTTTCATTCCAAAAATTCCCAGCATGAAAATTGTGGATTTATTTAACACATTAGCTCCCCAGGCGGAGAAAAAAATTATAGGTAGCCTGCCGGGAGAAAAAATTCATGAAACTTTAATTTCCGAAGAAGAGGCGCGCCACGCGGTTGAGTATGGCGATTATTATGTTATTTTAAGCGATTTTCCTTTTTTCTCCGCCGATATTTATAAAAAATATTTTCAAGACGGCGCCAAATTGCCGGCCGGATTTTGCTACGCGAGCGATACCAATAAAGATTGGCTAACACCGGAGCAATTAAAAATAATAACCAAGTCGTAATTTATGATTCCTTACGGCAAACAATATATTGATCGCCAAGACATTAACGCGGTAACAGCAGTTTTACGTTCTGACTGGCTGACACAAGGGCCAAAAATTTTGGAGTTTGAACAAAAATTGGCAAAATATTGCGGAGCTAAATACGCCGTGGCGGTTAATAACGGCACGGCCGCTTTGCATTTAGCGTACCAGGCAGCCGGCTTGAAAGCGGGCGATGAAGTGATTACCACTCCCAATACTTTCATCGCAACCACCAATATGCTGTTAGCGCTCAAAGTTAAACCGGTGTTTTGCGACATTCGGGAAGATACTAATAACATCAATGAATTCTTAATTGAAAAATTAGTAACCAAAAAAACAAAAGCGATTGTGCCGGTTCATCTCGCCGGCCATCCCTGCAAAATGGAAAAAATTCACCAAATTGCCAATAAGCATAAGTTGCTGGTTATTGAAGACGCTTGCCACGCGTTAGGCGCCAAGTACAAGCAAACAAAAATTGGCGCTTGCCGATATTCAGACTTAGCCGTTTTCAGTTTTCATCCCGTTAAACCAATAACCACCGGCGAAGGCGGAGCGGTATTGACCAATAATAAAAAATATTATCAAAAGTTAATGCTTTTGCGTAGCCACGGAATCCGAAAAGATAAAAAGGGATTCAACGTGATGACCGAACTCGGTTATAACTATCGTTTAACGGACATTCAGGCGGCGTTAGGAATAAGCCAGTTGGATAAGTTAGATAAATTTATAAAAGAAAGGCATCAAATCGTCAAATGGTATGAACAAAGTTTAACTGAAATAAAACAAATCATTTTGCCTCTGGAATTAAAAAATTGTTACAGCGGCTGGCATTTGTACATTATTAAAACTAAAAATAAACAAGACCGGTTGCCGTTATATCAACATTTGAAAGACGGCGGTGTCGGAGTAAATTTTCATTACCCCTGCGTTTATCGCCACCCTTATTATCAGCGGTTAGGGTTTAGTTCGGCGCGATGCGCAATAGCCGAAAACTATGAAAAGACCGCCATTACCTTACCGATACATTGTCAGTTGACCAAAAAAGAAGTTTTTTATATCACTACGCTGATTAAAGATTTTTTTTAGCATTAAACATATGGAAATCGTAAAATTAACTAAAGCTAATTACAAAGAGTGGGATGATTTTTGTCTAAAAAGCGATGACGCTTGGTTTTGGCATACGACCGATTGGCTGGAATACACTTTGCAATACAAGCCGGAATTAGAAACGAAAAATTTTAATTTTTTAATTTACAAACAAAATAAAATCAAAGCAATCGTTCCCTTGACTTTGGAAGTACGGCAAAGGGAAGGGGAAAAAATTAACGAATTTTCTTTTGGCGGTTTTGCCGTTCCGGCGCCGGCTTTAGCCAACGATTTGGAAAAAATTGAAAAAGACAGAACAGAGCGGGATTTGGTTTACGATTGCGTTTTTGCGGAGATTGACCGCTTAGCAAAGGAGAACAAAGTTAAACGGGCTTGGTTTCGGCAAACCCCGTTAGCCAGAAGTTCCCTTGATAAAAATTTTTTTAATTATTTAATAAAATTTGGCTATCTTGATGTTTCTTTAAACACCCAGCTCATAGATTTAAATAAAAGCGAAGCGGAGTTATGGCAAGATTTACGCCGGAACCATCGGCGCAATATTAAAAAAGGGGGCCAATTTAAAATCGCCTTTTATACGGCCGAAAATATTACTCCACAATTATTTAACGCTTATAAAAAAACACATCATAAAGCCGCGGGACGGAAAACCAGGCCGGACGAAACATTTGCTTTAATGTACCAATGGTTAAAAAATGATTTGGCTTTTTTAGTGGCGGCGGAATATGAAAATAAACGCATCGGGTTTGAATATTACGGTATTTATAAAAATAATGTTTACGGTTTTTCGGCCGCCAACGACCCGGATTACGCCCATTTGCCCGTACGCCACGCGATTGAATGGGAAGCGATACGATGGATGAAAAAAAAGGGAATATCTTTTTACGACATTGGTTTACAACAATACGGCGCCCGGTTCCATGATTTTCCCGACAAAAAGCAATTGGATATATCGCATTTCAAAAAAGGATTTGGCGGCTTTCCCGTCCCTTGGCTGATGGGAGAAAAATTTTTCGACCAAAGTTATTTTCAAGACACATACCGGCAGAGAATAGCCAAATACGCCGAATCAATAATTTAATTTATGGATAAGAACATAAAAATATTAATCATCGGCTTTGGCTCCATCGGCCGGAGGCATTACCAGAATTTATTGAAACTGGGCTTTAAGAATATTTATGTTTACGATATTGACAAGAATAAGTTAGCCGGCGAAAAGTTAAAGACAACAGAAAAAATTAACGCTGGAACTTTAAAGCAATTTCGCGCCGTTTTAATCTGCAATCCCAACGATGCGCACGTTCAGACGGCAATCAAGTGCGCCCAAGCCGGTTGCCATATTTTTATCGAAAAGCCATTAGCGCCCAGCTTAAAAAACATCAAAGCATTGGTTAAAATTTGCCATAGCAAAAAATTAACAAACATGGTTGCCTGCAACCTGCGCTTTCATCCCTGTTTAAAATTTATTAAAAATTATTTAGATAAAAATAGTTTGGGGAAAATTTACAGCATCCGTCACGACTTTGGTTATTTTTTACCTTATTGGCGGCCCGAGCAAGATTACCGGAAAAATTATGCCGCCAAAAAAGCAAGCGGCGGCGGAATTATTTTGGACGATATTCATGAATTTGACTTGCTGTTTTGGTTTAACGGTTTCAGCCCGGTAGTCGAAACAAAATTTATTTTTGATAAAACGAGCGCATTAGCCATTGAAACCGAGGATAATTGCGTTGCCGCTTTTAAATTTGTAAATAAGACTCTCGGTTCGGTAAGTTGCGATTATTTGCAGCAAGCTTATTCCCGGAATTGTAAAATCGTCGGCGCCAAAGGAAATCTGACTTGGGATTTCAACGAAAATATAGTTTGGCTGCACGCAAAAAAAAGAAAAAATAACCTATTTCAAATAAAAAATTATCAGGCGAACCAGATGTATCTTGACGAACTAAGTTATTTTTTTTGGTGCGTTTTTAAAAGACAACCAGCTGCCAACGACATTAAAACCGCGGCTTTGGTTTTAAAATATTGCATCAATAAAATATGAACTATAAAAATTTATGTATCATCCAGGCGAGAACGGGTTCTACGAGATTGCCAGAAAAAGTTTTGTTAAAGGTTAATGGCATCCCGCTTTTGGAATATGAAATCGAAAGAGTAAAACAAGCCAAACAACTGGACAAAATCGTCGTGGCGACAACAG
>PFAS01000030.1:0-417 GCA_002778635.1 Candidatus Falkowbacteria bacterium CG10_big_fil_rev_8_21_14_0_10_43_11
CGGCCGCGGTCCGATAATAGACATTTCGCCTTTTAAAATGTTGATCACTTGCGGCAATTCATCTAAGCGCGTTTTTCTCAAAAATCTGCCAAAATGAGTGACGCGGGGGTCGTTAGGTACGGTTGGCAGCCGGGTGTTGCCTTCTTCCGTCATCGTGCGGAATTTTTTTAAATAAATTAGCCGGTTGTTTTTGCCAAACCTTTTTTGTTTGTAAAAAACTGCGCCGTGGCTTTCTAGTTTTATAATCAGCGCTATTGGCAGCCAAAAAGGCAAGCTGACGATAAAAGCCAGCGCGGCTAAAAAAATATCGCAAGTTCTTTTTAATTTATCAAACCATAACTTTCCGCCTTCGCGCAAGTTTTCCAGAAACCAAGTTTGGCTTAACGATTCCAAAGGAATTTTGCCGGTGATTTTTTC
>PFAS01000030.1:438-23389 GCA_002778635.1 Candidatus Falkowbacteria bacterium CG10_big_fil_rev_8_21_14_0_10_43_11
AACCAAAACGACCGTCGTAATTTTTTCCTGTATCAGCCGATTTTTCATTTTTGCAACATCTTTTAATAGAGGAATATTATAGAGCCCTTCTTCGTAGATGTCTTTATTATAAAAAATAAAATCGATGTTAAGGCCCAGGTGAGGGTGGTAGTTAAAATATTTTATTAATTCTTTGACTTGTTCGTTTAAGCCGACGATGGCGATGTTATTTTTTGGCAAATATGATTTTAATAAAACGTTAAACAATTGCCGCCAGAGAAAAAATAAAATCGCCGTAATCGCGATGTCAATAAACAAATTGCGCTTCGGGGCGATGCCTAATTGCGGCAAAAGATAAAAGAAAGCGGCGCCCAAAAGGAAACTGAAAAACAGCGCTTTGGCGGTGCGGGAATAAAATTTAAAATTGTTAACCGCCAAAGTGAGGTCGTATAAGTTGCTGACGTAAAAAATAATAATCCACAGCGTAAAAACCGCCGTGAAAGGCCAAAAGTGCTGGGACCAGGAACGCTCCATTTCGCCATAACCGTAGCGGATTAAAAGCGTTAAATACAGCGACAAGAAGAAAATCAAGACATCGCCGAACAGGAGGATGTATTTTTTTAGGCTTAATGATTGATAACTCATAAAGCTGATTATAGTATATTCGCTTATTTTTGGCAAATAAATAAAGAATGCTCGCTCCCAATTTTAGGAGCGAGCAGAATTAAAGAACGGTTAGGTTTTATTTTTTGGCAATTTTTGCCGCGCTTGTTGAAGTTTAAGCGGAAAATCGCTGCGTTTAAATTTGGCAAGCCAGCCTTTAATCACGAAATGGCCTAAAAATCTAATTTTTTGCGTCCGCCAAAAATAACGCCGCCAAAGCCGGAAAGCGGATTTGATATGGCGCACTTTTAACGTCGCCAGAGTTAAAACTGACGGAAAGACGATACTGGGGAAACCGATGATTAAAGCAAAAGCGACGTGAAAAAAGTGGCGCAAATTATAGCAGTAACTCATAATAATTTTTGCCGCCGCTTGCAATTCTTCCGGATTTGCGCCGTTATCCGGTTCAAACAGCGCAAACTGGCCGTCATAATATTCCCAGCCGATTTGTTCTAGCGGATAAATTCGGCGATCCAGCTCTAGGCGCGCGCGCAATTTTGTGCCGGGCAAGGGAACGGGAAGAAGAATTTGCGCCGTGTGCATCTTGGAAAGCTTGATAAAACAAATAAATTTTTTCGTTCGTTCCGCGATAGGAAGTTTAACGAACTGAGTTTCTGTTTTCTCTTGCGGATAACCGAGGATAAACATGCCGTGGACGAAAAATCCGGCTTTAATAAATATTTTTGTCAATGCCAACATGTCTTCTGATTTGTAGCCTTTACGCATCGCGCGCAATTCTTCGTCAATTGGCGACTCGTAGCCGATGCAGACCATATGCACTCCGGCCGTCCGCATGGCCGCTATCATGTCCGGGTATTTGGCGTCGTCCAAACGCATTTGGACATTGAGATAAAACCGAACGCCGGCGGATTTTTGGTACAGGGCGATCATTTGGCAAAATCGAATTGCTTCGGCTCGACACGTTCCACTGCGTAAGTCGCCGCCAAAATGATCGTCAACGATGAAAAAATTTTTTGCGCCTCTGGCTTCAAATAAATCTACTATTTGCCAATATAAACATTCGGCGGGCGCGATGCGGATTGTTTCGTTAACCATGCAGAATTCGCACTTCATATTGCAGCCGCGCCACCAGGATACTGGATAATATATTAATTTAGCGTAACGGACTAAATTAAAATTCGGCAAAGGCAAAGAGTTTAAATCGGCGATCAATGCCCGCGGTTCCGTTCTGACGATTGCGCCGTTAATATCTCTAAACATAATGCCTTTGACGTTCAACAGCGGCCGATTATTTTCCAGAGCGGTTAAAACTTCCTTGATAACTTCTTCGCCGTCGCCAAAACAGACGACATCAACGCCGTTATTTAAAGCTTCTTCCGGCAAGGCATTGACGTGTTTTCCGCCGGCAATCGTTATTACCCCCATCGCTTTATATTGCCGCGCTAGTTCAAATGCGCGCGGCATAGTAGAAGTTAGGGAGCAGTAAAACCCGACGGCTCGCGCTGAACGGATTTCTTGCAATCGCTCGTGGTCAGGCCGGTCGTTCGCGTCTTTTGGGCAGTACTTGCGGCAATTATTTTCATCAATTACTTCCGCCCTCCAGTTTGGCAGTTTGTCCGCCGCGGTGGCGACGCAAACCGGACCCAAAGCGGTAGTTTTGCGCAACTGATCTTTATAGATGTTATATGGCGTACAGGCTGGCGTTACCATTCTGAACAGATATTTTTCCATCTTCTTTTCTCCTCCCGTATTATTAAAAGATCATTTTTTTATTTACAACCGTAAATATTGGTAAATATATTATACTTTTCGTTTTTTGTCCACTTTCGCCTTGAACGCAAGCTTATAATCTGCTACACTGTTTTTATATGAGCGACGGGCGAAAATTTGAATTTAATTGGCCTTGGTTCGGCAATCGGCATATCATTGATTTTTTGCAAGGGAGCATTTTAAGCCGCGAGCTTTCCCATTTTTACATCTTTTCCGGCTTGCCGGATTTAGGCAAAAGCGCGTTGGCGCTGGCGTTTTCCGCCTCGCTTTTATGCCGCAATTTTGCCGACGGCCAAGGCCTGTTGCCTTGCGGCAGCTGTCCAAGCTGCCTGGAGGTAAAAAAAGCCGCGCATAGCGACCTTACCTTTTTACGGTTAGCCGAAGAGAAAAAAAATATTTCCGTTGAACAGGTGCGTAATTTTATCCGCCTAATGAGTTTGGGTTCGTTCGCGAGCGGTTTTAAAATCGGCTTGGTCAAAAGCGCGGAGAGCTTAAGTTTGGAAGCGGCCAATTGTTTGTTAAAAACGCTGGAAGAGCCAAAGCCCGGCGTGGTGATAATTTTACTTACTTCCCATTTGGAACAACTGCCGGCGACGATTTTGTCCCGCGGCCAAATTTTATTATTCCGGCCGGCGGCGCGGGAACAGGTTTATGATTATTTGGTTAATGAGCATAAATTGACGCGCGATTTTGCCAGAGTTTTATCAAGGATTTCATCCGGCCGGCCGGCGCTCGCGGCCAAATTGGCGAATGATCCCGGGTTTTTCGCCGGCCGAAAAAAAATCATTTTAACTTTAATAAAAATGATGTCGGACAATATCAGCGGACGATTCCAAGCCATTGAAGAAATTATTAAACAAGAACCGGGGAGCGCCGTTGAGACACTGGAGGTCTGGCAGACGATTACGCGCGACTTGTTGCTAATGCGCTTGAATTTGGAGGAATTAACCGCCAATGAACTCGCGTTAAACGAATTAAGGGAGGTAAATTTGCCGATCGCCGGTCTGTTAAATTTGCAGGAAAAAATCAAAGAAGGAATGAAATATCTGGCGGCGAACGCGAACCCCAGAACAGTATTGGAAAATATCAGTTTGCAAACATAGTAAAAATTTCTAATTTTTTGAATTTAAAACTAATTGTTTGAAAATTGTCCAGAGTACTCGGGATTAAAAATTGAAAATTATCTAATATCTATGTTAAACCTAAAAACAATCAGTTTAGTCACTGGACTATTGATAATCACCGCGCTAGTCTCGGGCTGTTCCGTCAGTTTCCAGACTGCCGATAGCCAGTCCGCGACCGACGGAGGCTTGTACAAAACCGTTAACGGCGGCGGCGTTTGGCGCCAGCAGACTTTAATCGCGACCGTTACCGGCGCGCCGTTAAGTTTTAACCAAGCGAACGTTACCGCCATTTCTTTGGACCCGCAGGATAAAACGGCCGTTTACGCCGGCGCGGCCGGCGGCGGCTTGTTATATTCGTACGACGCCGGCGCGAGCTGGACTTTAGCTAAAACTTTGGGCAAAAGAAATATCGCCGACATCGCCGTCAGTCCGCGCGACAAATGTTTGATTTATGCCGCGAGCGAAAATAAAATTTTCCGCTCCAACGACTGCAGCCGCTCTTGGCGGGAGATGTATTTTGATAACGAGCCGAAAACGATAATTTACAGTTTGGCCGTTGACCCTAAAGACGATAAAATCATTTACGCCGGCACGTCGCGGGGGGAGGTGATAGTCAGTTTCGATTACGGCGAATCTTGGGCGGCGCTCACGCGTTTCACCGAAGCCAACAGCGCGGTTATTAAAATCGCGATTAACAAAACCAACCCTAATAATTTATGGGCCGCTACTGCCGCCAAAGGCGTTTACAAAAGCAATGACCGGGGGAAAAATTGGAGCGGTTCAGCCGAACAGTTGGCGGAAATCCATGCGCGGGACGCGGTAAAAATAACGGATATGGCCGTTGCGGCAAGCGACGGCAAAATAGCGATTATCGCCACCAAAGCCGGTTTAATCCGCACGCTTGACGGCGGCAACCGCTGGCAGACGATGGAACTCGTGCCGCCGGCGGACAAAACCGCGATTAACGCGGTCGCCATCCATCCCTCTGACAGCAACCTTGTTTATTATGTAACGAACACTTCTTTCGGCTCCACCAAAGACGGCGGCAAAACCTGGATTTCCAAAAAATTGCCCACCAGCCGCGCCGGTTTGGTTTTAACCGTTGACCCGTCTGATCCGGGCATATTATATTTAGGCACTTATTTAAGTGAAAAAAAATAAAAAAATATGAACCAATATCTTCAACAACACCAAAACGAATTAAATCAAGCAGTGGAATTTTTTAAAAAAGACATCGCGTCCATCCGCACCGGCCGGGCCAATCCGGCCATGCTGGACGGAATTTTGGTGTCGGCCTACGGCGCCAAAGCGCCGCTCCAGCAGGTAGGCAGTATCAGCGTCGTTGATGCGCGCTGTTTAGTAATCTCGCCGTGGGACAAAAATGTTTTAAAAGACATTGAAAAAGCGATTTCCGAGGCGGATTTGGGCGTTAATCCGGTGAATGAAGGCGATAAAATCAGAATCACCATGCCGCAGCCGACTGAAGAAGACCGGCGCGAGCGGGTGAAAAAACTGAACGAAAAATTGGAACGCGCCAAAGTAAATGTTCGGCAAGCGAGGGATAAAATTAAAGAGGTAATTGAGCGGGCGGAAAGCGATAAAGAAATCGCGGAAGACGATAAATTCCGGTTTTTGAAAGAGATGGAAGAAGAAATTAAAAAGCGCAACGACGAATTGCAGGAGTTGAGAGATAAAAAGGAGAAAGAAATAATGACGATATAAAAATCTGCAGATGATATTTAATGTTTAGCATTAAATTAAAATAGCCGTTTATTTATAAAGTTATGTTACATTGCTAAATTGTTAAATTGTTGTCTAAACTTTAATTATAGCGCGACAATGGAGCAATGTAACAATTTAACAATGATTTAAAAATCTTGAACAATTATTTTTTTACTATGTTTATCACTATTATAATTTTTATAATTTTACTGTCAGTTCTGGTCTTCGCCCATGAGCTTGGGCATTTTTTGACGGCGAGATTTTTTGGCGTCAAGGCGGAGGAATTCGGTTTTGGCTTTCCGCCGCGCATTTTCGGCATTCAACTTATCAGCGGAAAAAAGATTGAGCCGGTCGCCGGGATCAGCGAAGAAAAAATTACCGTTACTTCCAATTCGTCGGATGCAGATCCAGTCGTCAGCATTGAGGAAAAAAACACCGCGGTTAAAAAAATTTCCGTTTTTAAACGCTGGCGTTTGGTTATGGGCGCGAGCGACCCGCAAGATTGCGCGGATGAACAAATAGAGCATGCCGGCACCATTTATTCGTTTAATTGGCTGCCTTTGGGCGGTTTTGTAAAAATAAAAGGCGAACAAGGCGAAAGCCATGACGCTGACAGTTTGCTTCATAAGCCGATTTGGCAGCGGGCGATAATCATGTCCGCCGGCGTGGCGATGAATTTAATTATTGCCGCTATAATGCTCGCCGTTGGCTTTATGATCGGTTTGCCCCAGTCGCTTGACGGAATCAGCGCGGGCGCGAAAATTGAACAAAAAAATCTGCAGATAATTCAAGTCGTGCCCGGTTCGCCGGCTGAAGCCGCCGGTTTGACGATGGGTGACGGCATTTTAGCCGTCAACGGGCAAAAATTTAACGCCTACGAGGAATTAAGCGGGTTTGTATCTAAAAAAGAAGGACAAAAATTGCAATACGAAATAAAACGGGGACGGGAAAATTTGCGGCTGGAAATCACGCCCAAAATTATGGCGGAAACCGGCAGAGCGGGCATCGGCATCGCGGTCGCGGAAACGGGAATCGTCCGTTACCCGTGGTATCAGGCGATTTGGGAAGGGATAAAAACCACCGTTTTTATGACCTGGTATGTTATCATCGCTTTTTTTACGATTATCAAAAATTTATTAGTCGGCCAAGGCGCGGGCGCGGAAGTTTCCGGACCCGTCGGCATCGCTATTATGACCGGACAGGTCGCGCGTTTGGGGCTCGTTTACATTTTGCAATTCGCGGCAATGTTGTCCGTTAATTTGGCGATAGTCAATTATTTGCCCCTGCCGGCTTTGGACGGCGGCCGGGTTTTATTTTTAATAATTGAAAAATTGCGCGGCCGGGCAGTGCCGGAAAAAGTGGAAGCGGCGGTTCACAATGTCGGTTTTATGCTGTTAATACTTCTGGTCGTTATCGTTACCTTTAAAGACATGTTTAAATTTTCGGATAAATTCATCAGTTTGTTTCAAAAGATTTTTTAGTAATGAGTAACGGGTTACGAGCAACGAGTAAAAAGATTTATAGCTGATTACTCGTTACCCGTTAACTCGCTCCTTTTTTGTGATAAATAAACTTTTTAATTCCAAAATCAATTCCATCACCTCGGCGGCGATTATCGTGGCGGCGGCGTCAATGACGAGCCGTTTTTTGGGTATTTTTCGGGACAGAATTTTGGCCGGCGAATTCGGCGCGGGCGATACGCTGGATATTTATTACGCCGCTTTCCGCATTCCGGATTTGGTTTATAATTTAATCGTTTTGGGCGCGTTGTCCGCCGGTTTCATTCCGGTGTTTACCGCGCTTTGCCGGAAAAATTCGGTAATTAAAAAAATTTTTTATTCCGCGGAGCGTTGCCAAAACGAAGCGTGGCAGGTGGCGAACGCGGTCGTTAATTTATTGGGCGCGACGCTGATAATTTTATCCGCGGTTTTTATTGTTTTTGCGCCGCAATTGACGCGGCTGATGACGCCGGGCTTTGGCGCGGAAAAACAACTATTGACCGTGACGCTCACGCGCATCATGTTTTGTTCGCCCTTGCTTTTGGGAATAAGCTCGGTATTCGGGGGGATTTTGCAGTCGTTTAAAAGATTTTTCGTTTATTCGCTCGCGCCGATTATGTACAACATCGGCATTATCGCGGGCGCGCTTTATTTTGTGCCGCTTTGGGGAATATACGGGCTGGCTTACGGCGTAGTGCTGGGCGCGTTGTTGCATTTAATAATTCAGCTTCCGGCCGCGTTCGCTTTGGGCTACCGCTACGGTTTTACTTTTAATTGGCGCAACAAACACGTCAGCGAAATTATTAAAATGATGGTGCCGCGCACCTTAAGTTTGGCCATTAACCAGATTAATTTGGTGGTAGTGACGGTTGTCGCCTCTACGCTTGCGGCCGGCAGTTTGGCCGTTTTTAATTTAGCCAATAACTTACAGTCTTTTCCGGTCGGAATTTTTGGCATTTCTTTCGCGGTCGCCGCTTTTCCGACGCTGTCGGAACTCGTTGGCGACAAAGAAGCTTTAATTAAAAATTTTTCCAAAGTCCTGCGCCAGATTATTTTTTTCATTTTGCCCGCGACTGTTTTTATTTTAACTTTGCGCGTGCAAATCATCCGCATAATATTAGGGAGCGGGCAGTTTGACTGGCAGGATACGATTTTGACCATGGACGCTTTGACTTTATTCAGTTTAAGTTTGTTCGCGCAGGCGGCCCTGCCGCTTTTAACCCGCATGTTTTACGCGCAGAAAAACAGCCGGACGCCGTTTTGGGTTGGTTTAATTGCCACTACGGTAAACATTTGTCTTTGTTTTTGGTTCGCGCCGCGCCTCGGCATTGCGGGGCTCGCGCTGGCTTTTTCCTTATCCACCATAGTTAATTTTATTTTGCTTTGGCTTATTTTAAAAATTTCCTTGGGCGAATTGGACGAGTGGAATATTTTATATTCAACGCTGAAAATTTCGCTCGCGAGCGTCGGCGCCGGCCTCGCCGTGCAGGCGATGAAACTCATCGTCGGCAACTCCAGCCTGATTGACATGCACCGTTTTTGGGGAGTAACCGCGCAAGCGGCGATTGCCGGCGTTTTCGGCTTGTTAATTTTTATCTTAATGTGCTGGGTTTTGCGCGCGGAGGAATTAATGAATTTTGTCCGCAGTATTCGCGAGCGTACGAAGCGGGAGAAGGTCGCGACTGATGATGTGGGGGAAGCGCGCGGTATATAGTCCATGTTAGCTTTATATTCTTTCTATGAATGGGTGCAGGAAATTGAAGACCCGGAATTGGCCGCCAAAAAAACACGAGCGATTTATAAGGCGAAAGGGTATCCTGATTCTTGGATTGAAAAAAGAATGCGCGGTATTGAAGTTCGGGAAGTTTTAACGGATGAATGGCAAAAGCGAGGCGTCAAAGAAGGGCGGGAATACGCGATTTTAACCGCGGAAATATCACAGGCGACTTTAAAAGATTAAAATGAGATAATGATTTCCGCTTCGCCCCAGTTTCACTGATGAATATTTAAAAATTATCAAAGACGCCGGCATGTCCGCGGAAATTTTAGGCGAAGACAAAGACATTAGCAAAAAGCAATACGGCGGGATACCGCTGGAGAGTTTGAAGGTGGTGGTTAGAAAAAATTAAGAATTACGAAATATTTTGTGCAAACACAAAAAAGTGGCAGAGTTTGTTGCCTTAAATTTAAAAGCCCAGCCATAAATGGCTGGGCAAGAACCAAACCCGCTTAAGCGGGTTTGGAAAGCTAAACCCCATTTATGGAGTTTGAAATTGTAGCTCGGTGATTTATCGCCGAGCGGGAAATTCTATGAACAACATCCGTAACTTCGCCATATTGGCCCATATTGACCACTCGCCTACGCTAACGCTTCGGCGAGGCAAGACTCAGAATATTAAATTTTAATTATTTTATGAACAGCATTCGTAATTTTTGCATTATCGCGCACATTGACCACGGTAAGTCCACGCTAGCTGACCGGATGCTGGAAATTACCCATACGGTGGAACAGCGAAAAATGAAAGCGCAGATTTTGGACAAAATGGACTTGGAGCGCGAACGCGGCATCACGATAAAACTTGCGCCGGTAAACATGAGGTATGAAGTAAAAAATAAAAAATCAGGAAAGACGGAAGAGTACATGTTAAATTTAATTGACACGCCCGGGCACGTGGATTTTTCGTACGAAGTTTCCCGTTCGCTCGCGGCGGTGGAAGGCGCGATATTGCTCGTGGACGCGACGCAAGGAATTCAGGCGCAGACGCTCGCGAATTTATATTTGGCGATGGAACAAAATTTGGAAATAATTCCGGTGGTCAATAAAATTGATTTGCCCGCGGCTGACGCCAAAGGAACCAAAGAAAGTTTGGTAAAATTATTGGGCTGCAAAACAGAGGAAATAATTGAAGCAAGCGGGAAAACCGGACAGGGAGTATCTGAAATTTTAGACGCAGTTATAAAACGAGTTCCTGCGCCCGGGACATTCAGCAATTTAATTAAACCACCCACCCCCTCCAGCCCCCCCTTGGCAAGGGGGGGAAACGACGAGCATGTTATCCTCCCCCTTGCCAAGGGGGAGGTTGGGAGGGGGTCTGCGCCATTACGCGCGTTAATTTTTGATTCCATTTTTGACGAATATCGCGGCGTGATCGCTTATGTGCGCGTGGTGGACGGCGCAATCAAAAAAGGCGAAAAAATAAAAATGCTCGCCACCAAAGCCGAAAGCGAAACGCTGGAAGTCGGATTTTTCAAACCGGATTATCTGCCCGCCGCGAAGCTTGGCACCGGACAAATTGGCTACATTGTTACCGGTTTAAAGACTGTGGAAGAATGTAAGGTGGGTGATACGGTTACTACCCTCACCCCCTGCCCCCTCTCCCGCGGGGCGGGAGAGGGGAAGGAGCCCCGAGCCGCTCGGGACGACGGGGTGAGGGCATTGCCAGGCTATAAGGAAGTTAAGCCCATGGTGTTTGCGGGCATTTTTTGCAAAGAAGGAAACGAGTACGAAGAACTGCGCGAAGCTATCGGTAAGTTAAAATTAACCGACGCGTCGCTCGCGTACGAGCCGGAACATTCGCAGGCGCTTGGTTTTGGTTTTCGCTGCGGCTTTTTGGGGCTGTTGCATTTGGAAATAACGCAGGAACGGTTGCGCCGCGAATTTAATTTGGCGTTAGTCGTGACCACGCCTTCGGTCGCGTATCGCGTTACTAAAAGCAATGATGAAGAAATAATCGTTCGTTCGGCTTTGGAATTGCCCGACCCGTCGCAAACAAAAGAGATACTGGAGCCGTGGGTGCGTTTGGATGTGGTAACGCCGCAAAGTTATCTGGGCGGCATTATGAGTTTGGCGCAGGAAAAACGCGGGTTGTACAAAAACACCGAGTATTTGGACGAGCAGAGGGTAATTTTACATTATGAAATGCCGATGTCTACCATCTTGACCGATTTTTATGATAAAATAAAAAGCGCGACGAGCGGCTACGCGTCCATCAATTATGATTTTTTGGATTACCGGCCGGCCGAGGTCGTGCGGATGGATATAATGGTAGCCGAAGAACCGGTGGAATCGCTCGCGGTAATCGTTTATAAAGACGAAGCGTTCCGGCGCGGGCGCGAAATTGTGGAATCGCTCAAAGAAAATTTGCCCCAGCAGATGTTTATGGTAAAAATTCAGGCCGCGATTGGAGGGAAAATTATCGCCGCGGAACGATTGTCCGCTTTGCGCAAAGACGTAACCGCCAAGCTCTACGGCGGCGATGTCTCGCGCAAGCGCAAATTGTTGGAGAAGCAAAAAAAAGGCAAGAAAAAAATGATGAGCATGGGAAAGGGTAAAGTTGATATTCCGCCGGAAGCGTTTTTAGCGGTGTTGAAGAAATAAAAAAAAGAGCAGACTTTCGCCCGCTCTTGAATGGTGACTTTTTTGAAATCTTTAAACTTTCAAGAAGACGCCAATAATAATACTCCCCGCAATTCCCGTAGCGAAAGCAATCTTCTCTCGTTTTGACAGCCATTTTTTTTCTCCAAAAAGCAGTAAGCCAGCGGATACGGGAAAGACAATTTCGGCTACTAAGTATAATGGTTGGTAGCCGACTATAGGAACCAATTTTGCTCCCCAATACAGGCACGCCATGGATAACCAAACGGAAAAAGACATGACGGCGATGAATGTTTTTCGCCAGCACCCAAATTTTTTTCTCCATCTTTTTAGTCTTTCGTTGCCAATAATTTCCGTCGGCTTACCCTGCGCCAGTTTGAATAAAGGAGTAAGTAAAAGAGAAGCGCCAAGAAATGACCCGATGTACCAAGAAATCAGAAAAAGCGGCGGCGGTAGATTTTTCACGGCGCAGTACCGTTGCGCGGCAAAAGCGAAACCCCAAATAAAACTATATCCCAATACATACGCCATTAATTTTTTGTTGAGAGAATAGTTTAATGATTTGTTTGGCTGTTCGCTGGATAAAAACAGAAAGGCGGCACAGAAGCACAGGACGATCCCGCAAAGCACATAACAATCAATAAATCCTTTTTCATTAAGAAAAATGACTCCGATTGCTAAAGCGATGACGTCATCAAGCTGGGTAAAAAGTCCGGTTTTGCCTAAGCTCAAGTCTATAGCTTTCCAAGAGCAATAACAAGCAAAACTATTTAAGAAACCGATAAGCACAACGACAAACAGGAGGTATGGATTTTGGATTTTTTCTAACCCTCATATTAGAATTACCGCAAGGGAAGTAACGGCAGAAAACATAAGACAAAAAGCGAACTGCAGCCAAAGATTCTTTTTCTGAGACGGTAAGCCGGCAATAATTTTAATTAATATCGGAAGCAGGATATTTCCCAAAAATATTTTACTAACAATCGGTATCTGCCAAGGCATTGGCGTTCTCCTTTGAGTTATAAAATGAACGGTTAAATCAAAATATCTTTACATATTATTTAATTTTTGTCAATTATGAACGCCAAAAAAATCCGCCGCAAATTCGTCCAATTTGTTTTTATCTTAATGATTATCGCGATGGTGTTATTCACGGTGATGCCTTTGTTTTACTAGCCCTACAAATTACCCGTCTCGCTCGCCTCGCTTTTACTTAGGCGAAGCTGGTCTAAAAGCGAAGCCGAGGCGGACGAATCAGTACGAATGTACGAATTTATCTTTGCTATTTCGCACATTTATTCGTATATTAGCGCTTATTCGTAATTCGTAAGAATATATGAAAAAGTGGAACTTGCTAGCCAATAAAATCGCTGAAGATGCGAAAAACTGGCCGGATGAAAATCCGGTTCTTTATCGTTTGCTGGCCAGCCGCGGTTTAAGCGCGGAGCAGATTAAAAATTTTTTAGAGTTAAATTATCGAGAACAATCGCACGACCCGTTTTTGTTTAAAGACATGCGCGCCGCGGTTGATTTGATAAACAGCCGCCTCGCGGTTGGCGATAAAATTACGGTTTACGGAGATTACGACGCGGACGGCGTAACCGCCACGGCCGTCATGTTCAGAATTTTAAATTTTTTAATTGATAAAAATAAAAATACCGCAAAGATTGACATTTACATTCCTCACCGGGAAACCGAAGGGTACGGCATGAATAGAGAGGCGGTGCAAGAAATCGCCGATAACGGGACTAAATTAATTATCACGGTTGATACCGGCATCCGCAGCGTCAAAGAAATCGCTTTAGCGAGAGAAAAAGGCGTGGACGTAATTTTAACCGACCACCACGAGCCGGGCGAACAAATTCCGGATTGTTTGATAATCAATCCGAAAGTTAAAAATAGCGCGTATCCGTTCCGCGATTTAGCGGGCGTCGGAGTCGCTTTTAAATTAACGCAGGCGCTTTTGCAAAGTTACCGGGAAAAAGAAAAAATAAGCGGGAAAGAAAAAGAGGTTTTTGAAAAATGGCTGTTGGATTTAGTCGCTATCGGGACCGTCGCCGACTTGGTGCCGTTAATTGACGAAAACAGAATCTTAGTCAATTACGGGCTGGTAGTCTTAAATAAAACTAAAAGCGTCGGCATTCAAAAACTAATCACAGCCGCCCAGTCGGCCGTTGACAAAAACGGCAATAAAAAAGAAATCGACGCCTGGCAAATCGGCTATCAATTGGCGCCCCGTTTGAATGCCGCCGGCCGTTTGGGCCGCGCCAATACGGCTTACGAATTATTAATCACTCAAGACGAGCAAGAAGCGGCTGATATTGCCAAAGAATTGAACAAAACGAACAAAAAGCGTCAGGACATTACGCAAGAAATTTTTGCGCAAGCCGATAGCGCTCTGGCCGCGGGAGAAGCGAACGGCCCGATAGTATTTGCCGTTTGGCCCGGATTGTTTGACCATAAAGAAACCCCATCATTTGAGGAGGGGGCATGGGGTGGTGGCAATAATTTTGATAGCAACCAGGCACAATTAACGGAAGAAACTAAAAATAAAGCAAACACAAATTTAAATGCTCTCTGGCCTGCGGGAGTAATGGGGCTCGTTGCCGGAAAATTAACGGAAAAATATTACCGCCCGTCTTTGGCGATTACGGAGAAAGACGCGGGAGCGGGGAAAAAAGTCGTCGGCAGCGCGCGCAGCATTCCTGAATTTAACGTTACCGCCGCTTTGGAAGAATGCGCGAAATTTTTAAAAAATTTTGGCGGGCATAAGCAGGCGGCGGGATTTACGGTAAACGAAGGGCGATTAGACGCGTTTTTGGCTCAAATCAAAAAAATCGCTGAAGAAAAATTGTCCGGCTTGGAACTTGCGCCGACGCTGGATATTGATTTAGAGATAAATTTTCAAAATATTAGCGAAGAATTATATAATGCCTTGCAAAAACTGCGCCCGTTTGGCGTAGGAAATCCCCAGCCGAAGTTTTTATCCAAAAATTTACTGGTTGTTAACGTAATAAATATGGGCGCTGACGGCCAGCACATCAAGTTAAAAGTTAAAAGTGAAAAGTATGCCCCGCCCGTTTTGCCGGAGCTCCTGCGAGGTGATTCTAATGACTTAGGGTCAAAAGTAATGGACGCGGTCGCGTTCGGCGTAATTGAGGAATGGAAGCAAATAAAAGTTGGAGACAAAATTGATTTAGTGTATTATATAGACATGAACGAATGGAACGGAAGAAGGGAAGTGCAGTTGAAAATCATAGATTTAAAATCACATAACACATAACACATAACACATAACGCCAGTGCGGTTCGTTATGCGTTACGCGTTATGCGTTACGAAAAACTTATAATACACACCGACGGCGGCGCTCGCAATAACCCGGGACCGGCCGGAATCGGCGCGGTTATTTATGATGAGAAAAAAAATATCGTCAAAGAAATTTCCGAATATATCGGCGAAACGACCAACAACCAGGCGGAATATAAGGCAGTGATACGCGCTCTGGAAGAAGCGAAAAAGCTCGGCGCGGACGAACTGGAATTTTATTTGGACAGCGAGCTTGTCGTCCGGCAGCTTAACCGCGAATATAAAGTAAAAAATAAAGAGCTCGCCCCGCTGTTTATGAAAGTTTATAATTTATCGCAGGGCTTTAAAAAAATATCGTTTCAGCACGTAATTCGGGAAAGAAACAAAGAGGCGGATGCGCTGGTGAATAAGGCGATTGATAGTAAAATTTTTTTTTAAGTTAAATCTAAACAAAAATTTTTTAATTTCAAATTACAAATGTCCAATATCAAACCAATGCCAAATATCTAATGTCTAAAATGGCGTTAGTCATTTGATATTTAAGCATTGGAATTTGACATTTGTCATTGGTATTATAAATATATGCGTCTGCGCGGCATGCAAGAAGAATCAATTTTAAAGCGAAAATTTTGGCGCTCAAAAATTTTGGCGATTGTTTTGCTGTCGCTTATTATTTTAATCGCTTATCCGCTGGCAAAAAAAAATAATCAGCGGCGGGCGCTGGACAAAGAGATTAAGGAGCTGCAGGCGGAAGCGGATCGCATTACCGATAAAAATAAAGATTTGCGCGATTTGATAAATTATTTGGAAGGCGACGGCTTTGCGGAAAAGGAAGCGCGCGTAAGTTTGGATTTGAAAAAGCCGGGCGAAAAAGTGGCGGTCATCAAAGACTATAACGCGGCGGAAAAAATGGCCACGAGCTCCGCTTTTAACATCCCCGGTTTGGATAAAGCGGCGGCCGTTCCGGTCGCCGGCAATCCGCAAAAATGGCGAAAATATTTTTTTGCTAATTATCAATAATAAATTCGCGGGCAATGGGAAAATATCTTGACGGCATCAAAAAAGTTCAGCGCGCCGTTTCCGCCCAACGCGGAATTATCGCCGCGCCGGCAGTAAAAAAAGAGTTAACGATAGAGCGTGCCATCGGCACAAAGCCGGCAGCCGTTTTTGCCGTTGCCGGCAATTTTAAATCCTGGTTCAGCCGCGACGCTTTGGCCGAGCGGGCAAACAGGCGGCGGCAGGCGCGTTTGTTAAAAAAAGAGCAAAAAACGCGGGAGCGGCTGCGGCGGGCGGAAGAAAAAAATAACGCCGAGCAAGAAAGGTTAAAACATATCGCTGAAAATCGCCGGGAATTTATCATTAAAACGCAAAATACGGCTAAAGAAGGGGAAACTGCTTTAGAAACGGAAAAACAAAAAACGGTAAAATTACGGCGCGCCCAAAGCAAATTGCGCGCGGCCAAATTGGAGTTGAGGTTAAAAGCCAAGGAAAATAAAAAAATAATCAAGCAAGAGCGGCGCGCGGCCAGAAGAAAAAAACGGGAGAAAATGATAAAAAAGTGGCGGAATAATTTTAAAGCCCAAAGAAAAAAAATCGCCGTCGGCTTTATTTTGCTGGTTTTTATTTTGATAATCTTGGCCGGCGCTTCGTCTTATGTCGTTTATACCCGCCAGCCGTCCGAAAATATTGTCGCCGTACTGGCGAACAAATTGCCTTTTCCGGCGGCAATCGTTAATTGGCGGCCGATAAAATATTCCGATTATTTGAGCGAGTCGCGATTACTGGGCGATTATTACGCGGGCGCGTCCGGCGCGGATAAAAAGCAGGTCGTGTTGGAAAAATTAATAGAACATCAGATATTAAAAACATTAGCCGCGCGTTACGGTCTAAAATTAACTGACCAGGAAAAAGAAGAGGCATTCAAAAAATTCGCGGCCGCGAACGGCGGTCTGGAAAAATTTACGGAAAAAATTTATAACGAGTACGGGCTTATCAAGGAACTGTTTATTGACAGAATAGTTTATTATCAGGCGCTGCGGGAAAAAATTAAACAAGCCTTCGTTAAAGACGACCGGCTGCATCAAAGCGCGGTTTTGCGCACGGACAAAGTGGAAAAGTTATTGCAAAAAAATAAAGACGATTTTGAAACGCTTGCGCAAAAATACAGCGAGGACGCGCACGCCCTGCAGGGCGGCGACATCGGTTACATAAAAACGAGCGCGATGAGCGAAGCGCTGAAAACGGCCGCGCAAAATTTGCCCGTTGGAGAAATAAGCCCGGTAATCAAAGAAGAAAATAAATATTACATCGTCAAAGCGTACGACAAAAAAGTAAACAGAAAACAAGAGGAAGAAATTTGGCTGAAGCAAATTACGATTTTCACGAACTATGATTTTGACGAATATCTCGCGGATTTAAGGGCAAAGGCAAAGGTTTGGGTACTCGTTAGTCCATAAAGTCTATAAAGTCAAAAGTCCATCATCGCATAGAAACGTGCGATGTCTTTTCTTTTGTGCTAAAATAAAAAAGGCAGTAGGTTAATACGCGAGCGATTACGGTTTCTCGCTACCAAATCCAGTATCCATACATTAAGAATATTCATAATTACGATTTTGGGTAGCGTGGTGTATGTAGAAACTTCAAAAAATGAAGATACTTGGTGTAAAATATTAGGTTATTTTAGATCACGAATAAAATTCAGCCCCGAGAGCATTCAATATGATAAAAAATAATGAGCCGAGAAGGGGACTTGAACCCCTAACCTATGGTTTACGATACCATTGCTCTACCAGTTGAGCTATCTCGGCAGATTTAAAAAATAATTTTGAGCGGGTAACGGGGATTGAACCCGTGCCTCAACCTTGGGAAGGTCGCATACTGCCACTATACTATACCCGCGCCGTTTCTGCTATAATAGTAATATATGGGAAAATTTAAAACTTGGCAAATTTACCCTTTTTTTATTTTACTCATGGGAATGAGTTTTTTTGTATTAGGAAAAAATTATGCCTTTGCTCAAGCAGAAAGTATCGCGACCACCGCTGAACCGGAAATGATAGAGATAGCGCCAGCTAACGGAACTTCAACCGTCGCTATTCTAAACGGCGCGGTTAATTTTATTTTTTTACCGCATACTTTTTCCGCTACCACGAGTTTGCAAGCAGTTAATATTCCGGAGGAAATAGTCAAGCCATGGAATTTAGCGAGAGTAAGCAAAATTTACCAGTTTGATTTTTCAGATAAAAATGTTTACAGCACCACCACGCCGTTCACGGTGCAATTGCGCTATCAGGCAAGCGATAATTTAATTAAACAAATTTGTTTTTTTGACGGCACTAAAAACGCTTGGCGGCCGTTGCCTACGCGCTATGATTGGAAAAAACAAACGGCGAGCGCGCATTTTTCTTTGCCTTTCGCTCAATTGGCCGTTTTTTCCAACCTAGAGATTAGAGCCGTCGGCAAAGCCAGCTGGTACAAATTTAAGCAAGGAAATTTTGCCGCCTCTGCCGAATTTCCTAAAAATTCGCGTTTGCGCGTTACCAACGCCGCCAACGGCAAATTCATTGACGTCGTAATAAACGATTACGGTCCGGATAAAACAAAGCACCCGGAAAGAGCAATAGATTTGGACAGCGCGGCATTTAAGCGCATCGCGTCCACGCGCGACGGCGTAATTGAAGTGAGAATTGAGCCGCTGATTGTGCCGGAAATAAACAAACGGCTGTTAGGAATTGCCACTGCCGGCGTCAAAGATTTTCCGGAAATTAATTCTGTCGCGGCATTAGTAATGAATGAGGCGACTAACGAAATGATTTTTAATAAAAATGCGGATGCCGTTGTTCCTTTAGCCAGTTTGACAAAAATTATTACCGCGAGCGTTTTTTTGGATACCAAGCCGAATTGGAAAAAAGTAGTCGCTTACGGCAAAGCCGATGCGGAAAAAAACTGGCAATACGCGGATAAAAATGACATCGCCAAACTTAATTTAAAAGATGGGGATAAGTTGACCGTACGGGATTTATTTTTTACCACCTTAATGGCTTCTACCAATAATACCGCCGAAACGCTGGCGCGGCTGAGCGGTTTGGCGCGCGAGCAATTTATCCAAAAAATGAACGACAAAGTCAAAGAATGGGGCGCGCTGAACACTAATTTTATTGAACCGACCGGATTATCGCCGCTGAACGTGTCAAGCGCGCGGGATTATGCTATAATATCTAAAGAAGCGTTAAAAAATAAAGATATCGCCGAAGCTACTTCCCTTACTCGCTATAAATTTACCACCCGCCGCGACAAAATAAAGAAAACCGTTGTTAATACTAATAAATTATTAGCGACGAACCATGAAATTATTGGCGGCAAAACCGGTTATTTGGATGAAGCGAGGTATTGTTTAATGACCAAAATTAAGTTTGAAAAAAATAATTTAATCGGCGTCGTGCTCGGCGCGGCGGAGAGGGAACAAAGTTTTATTGAGATGGAGGATTTGTTAAAATACGGCAAAATAAAGCTAAATAGTCTATAAAGTCCATAAAGTCAAAAGTTCATAAAGTCAGAAATGGACTAATATCTATGATACTTTTTGAAAACGTAACCAAATTTTATCCGCCAAACATCAACGCTTTGGATAATTTTAATTTGGAAATAAAGCCGGGGGAGTTTGTTTCCATCGTCGGCCAGTCCGGCACGGGCAAGACCACTATGGTCAAACTTTTGATCGGCGAAGAGCGGGCAACGAAAGGAAAAATAAAAATAGGGGATTGGGATATCACGAGCATCAGACAGCGCGAAATTCCTTATTTGCGCCGGCAAATCGGCGTTATCTTTCAAGATTTTAAATTACTGCCCACCAAAACATTGTTGGAAAACGTTGCCTTTGCCATGCAAGTTTGCGGGCATCCGCCTTCCAAAATTGAGGCAATCGTGCCGCAAGTGTTGAAACTCGTTGGTTTGGAAAGCAAAATGCAGCGCTACCCGGCGCAGGTTTCCGGCGGCGAGCAGCAGCGCGCGGTAATCGCCCGTTCGCTCGTGCATCGACCCAAAATTTTACTCGCGGACGAACCGACCGGAAATTTAGATTCCATCAACGCCGCCGACATCATTAATTTGTTGGAAAAAATAAACAAATTCGGCACGACCGTTATTTTAGTCACCCACAACAAAGAAATCGTGAATTCTCTGCGCCGCCGCGTGATAACGATTGACGCGGGACGGGTGATTAGTGATCAAAAAATCGGTAAATACATACTGTAAGTTTATAAAGTTAAAAGTTATAAAGTTCAAAAGTTAAACCAATTACTTTATAAACTTTATAACTTTACAAATTTTTAACTAAGATATGATTCTACTTTCTATCGCCCGAGTTTTAAAATTCGCTCTGCAGGATTTTGTCCGCAATTTTTGGGTGTCGCTCGTGACCGTCATCATTTTAATTTTGTCTCTGTTTTCAATTAATTTTTTGGTGGTCGTCAATTACATCAGCGAAACGGCGATTAAAACCGTGGAAGAAAAAATTGATTTGTCTTTATATTTGAATACTGACGCGGCCGAAGAAGACATCAGCGCGTTAAAGCGAGAGCTGGAAACGGTTGACGGAGTGGCCGAAGTCGCGTATGTTTCCAAAGCGCAGGCATTGGAATCGTTTCAGGCAAAAAATCGCGATAATAAATCCCTGCAGGAAGCTTTGCGCGAAATCGGCAAAAATCCGCTAAATCCGAGTTTGGCGGTGCGGGCGAAAGAACTGGGAGATTACGAAAAAATTATCGGCGCGCTGGACAAATTAAGCAAAAATTCGTTGATTGAAAGCAAAAATTTTGACGACCATAAGAATTTATTAAACAGTTTGGAAACGGTTACCTCCAGAAGCCGCGAGATTATGATTTTAGCGAGTTTAGTTTTCATAATTATCACCATTCTCGTCGTTTTTAACGCGGTGCGCATCGCCATATATACGCATAAAAAAGAGATAGGCGTAATGAAACTTGTCGGCGCCAGCAATTCTTTCGTTCGCGCGCCGTTTTTGGTGGAGTCAGTTTTGTACGCGTTAATCGGGGTCGCGGGGGTAATAGCAGTTTTTTATCCGTTTATCCATGTATTACAGCCGTATTTAGGCAGTTTCTTTAATACGGCTGATTTAAATTTAATCGGGTATTTTAACGGTAATTTTTTATATATTTTTGGCGTTGAATTTTTAGGAGCAAGTTTGATTAATATCATCGCCAGCTCAATTGCGGTGGGAAAATACGTTAAAGTTTAATTATGAAACATGACATTATCACAATCGGCGGCGCGGTGGAAGACATTACTTTCCACACGACTGAAGGCGTTTTGATTGACAACCATCAGGATATTTTGCGCAAGCGCTTACTGGCTTTTGAGTACGGCGCAAAAATTAAAGTGTCTTCGGTGCACGCGACTTTTGGCGGCGGCGCGGCCAACGTCGCGGTCGCGGCGGCGCGGCTTGGATTAAAATCGGCCTGCGTTTGCGCGGTCGGCGACGACGAGCGGGGCGGGAAAATCATCGCTAATCTAAAAAACGAGGGAGTGGATACGGATTTTATTCAGGTAATCAAAGGCGAGGAAAGCGGACTTTCTTTTTTAATAGTCGGTCCCGAAGACGAACACATAATTTTTTCCCATCGGGCGGCTAACGCCAAATTAACCATCCCGGAAAATTTATTAGCCGATTTAGACGGCGAATGGCTTTATCTTACTTCTTTAAGCGGAGAGTGGCGGAAAAATTTAAAAACAGTTTTTGCCTATGGCGATAAATTTAAAATCGCTTGGAATCCCGGCAATGTTCAGTTAAGCGAAGACCAAGGTTTTATCCGCCAAAATTTGTCCCGGGTAAAATTTTTTGACGTAAACGAAGACGAAGCGACGGAACTGGTGGTAGCGGATAAAAAAATAATGAGCCTGCGGCGCGAAAACGCCAAATTCTTAAGCAATATTCATAATTTATTGACGGCGGTAAAAAATTACGGCCCGGAAATCGCGGTAATTACGCGCGGAAAAAAAGGCGCGGACGGCTATGACGGCGATAAATTTTACCACGCCAACATCCGCCACGAAGGCAAGCGCGTAAACACCACCGGCGTCGGCGACGCTTTTGGCTCGGCTTTCGTCTGCGGCTTAAAGTTTTTTTCCGGCGATATTATTAAAGCGATGGATTTGGGCATGCGCAACACCGCTTCCGTTATTTCCCAACAAGGCGCGCAAAACGGTCTGCTAAAATTCGTTGACATTAAAAATTTATTATGACGTTTTCTTTTGAGGCATTGCCTCATGGCAAGCAATTGCCGACGCGGAGGCAAACGGTATGCGCATGATAATTCCAATTGAAGTTTCAAGAAGGCACGCGCATCTGTCGCTAAACGACTTGGCAATGTTATTCGGCCAAAACTATCAGCTTACGAATGTTAAAAATTTATTACAGCCGGGCGAATTTGCCTGTGAAGAAAAAATTTTACTGGAAGTTAACGGCAAAAAATTAACGGCGAGAATAGTAGGGCCGGCGCGCGCGCAAACTCAAATTGAAATTTGCGCAAGCGATGCGGCAACATTAGCCGTTAATCCGCCTCGCCGGCTGTCGGGAGATTTAAAAAACAGCGCGGGAATCAAAATTATCGGACCTAAAGGAAGCGTTTATCTTAACAATGGTTTGATTTTGGCGCAGAGGCATGTTCATTTAGACGGCAAAACTGCTCGAGATTTTAAATTAAAAAATGGCCAAACAGTAGCGGTAAAAGTTTTAAATCAAACTGATTATATTTTTAACCAGGTGGCGGTGCGAGTTAACGACAATTTTAAGCCAGCGATGCATATTGACGCCGACGAAGCCAAAGCGGCCGGAATTGGCCAAAGCGGCCGAGGCGAAATATTGCAAAAATAAATAATTTATGTTTCAATATAATTAAATTAAAATCCCTCATTAAGAGGGATTTTTGAATTAAGAGCCGAATTTTGTCAAGATTATATGGCAAAAATATCTATTATTATTCCGGCCTATAACGAATCCGCTTCCCTCCGGCAAGTAATTAAAAGTATTGCGGACGCGGACGCGAGCTGGCAAATTGTCGCGGTAGACGATTGTTCAACCGACAATACGGCCAAACTTGCCCGGGAAGCGGGCGTGGTTGTTTTATCGCACGTCATCAACCGCGGGCAGGGCGCGGCTTTGAAAACCGGCACCGATTATGCCATAATAAGTGAAGCGGAAATAATCGTCCATTTTGACGCCGACGGCCAGTTTGTCGCGAGCGAAATTAAAGACATCATCGCGCCGATTATCGCGGGCCGGGCGGATATAGTTTTTGGCTCCCGTTTTTTGTCCAAAAAATCAAATGTGCCGTGGTTTAAAAAGCGCATAATCCTAAGATTGGCGCGGCTGGTTAATAGAATTTTTTTAAGCGTTAATTTATCCGACCCGCAATCCGGCTTCCGCGCTTTTTCGCGCGCGGCGGCGGAAAAATTAAATTGGCGGCAGGACCGAATGGCGCACTGTTCGGAAATTATGCACCTCGCTTTTAAAAATAAATTGCGCGCGCAGGAG
>PFAS01000030.1:23432-23594 GCA_002778635.1 Candidatus Falkowbacteria bacterium CG10_big_fil_rev_8_21_14_0_10_43_11
AAATTAAAAATTTATATTTATGTTTATCCAGCAAGTTATTGGCTTAATAATTATTGTTTGTTTTATCTTCAGGTTATTTTGGCAGAAACGGCAGAACCATATTAACGCGGCTGAATTCAGTTTCTGGCTTGTCTTTTGGGTTATCGCCGCGCTCGCCATTAT
>PFAS01000030.1:23634-26064 GCA_002778635.1 Candidatus Falkowbacteria bacterium CG10_big_fil_rev_8_21_14_0_10_43_11
CGGCTTGGTGCGCTATCTTGGTTTTACCGCCTCCGGCATCAATGTTTTATTGTATTTGGGCGTTGCCTTATTATTTTATTTTATTTTTCGCTTGCGCATACGATTAGCGAAGGTGGAGGGGGAGATAACGAAGGTGGTAAGAGAGATAGCCATCAATAATAAAAATTACAAATAACAAATTCCCAATGACAAAAAAATTATAAATATCAAATTTCAAATTATAAAATTAATTTTTTGAGGTTTATAATTTATGATTTTTTTGGAGTTTGGTGTTTGGAATTTGGGATTTGCTTATTATGCAAAAGGTAGGAGTAATAATTGTAAATTTTACCGGCTACGCCGAACGCTTTTTGGCTGATTGCATCGCGAGTTTAAGGGCACAGGAGCGTCCTGATTTTTTATGGCAATTATATATTATTGATAATTGTTCTACGGAAAGTTCCCGCGCTTATTTACAACAAAACGCGCCGGAAGCGGTTGTTATTCCGCGTCCGGACGGAAATTACAGCGCGGCAAACGCGGCGGGCATTGAACGGGCGGTTAAAGACGATTGCCGATATTTTGTCGTTGCCAATATGGATGTTATTTTTGCGCCCGATTGGCTTTTGGAATTAGTTAAAGCGATTGAACCGGAAGATGTCGGCATCGCGCAATCAAAAATTTTATTGCCTGGCAAAAATAAAATCAACAGCGCCGGCAATATAACGCATTTTTTAGGTTTTGGTTTTACGCGCGGCTACGGCGAAGTTGACGGCGGCCAATACGACGCAATTGGCGAAATCAACGGCTACGCTTCCGGCTGTTCGCTGATTATAAAAAAAGAAGTGATAGAAAAAATCGGCAATTACGACAGCAAGTATTACATGTATCACGATGATTTGGAACTAGGCTGGCGCGCGCGGCTTGCCGGTTATAAAATTGCTTTTGCGCCGCGTTCAATTGTTTATCACAAATACGAATTCAGCCGCTCGGTAAAAATGCTTTATTACATGGAACGCAACCGCTATCTCGCGATTTTTTCTTTTTATAAATTACCCACCTTGTTTTTAATTTTGCCGCCGTTAATTATTATGGACTTAGGCATGCTTTTTTACTCCATACTTAACGGCTGGTTTTTGGTTAAATTGAAAGTTTATTGGTATTTTTTACAGCCGCGAACTTGGCGGCATATTTTTGCCGTGCGGCGCCGGATAAAAAAGTTTCGGGTTATGCCGGATAAAAACATTACCCGCCGTCTAGCCGGAAAGGTTGAGTATCAGGAAATTATGAATCCGGTTTTACGCTATGTCGTTAATCCATTTTTTAATTTATACTGGCGGATTATAAGAGGAATAATAATATGGTAAAGTTTGTTAAACTACTTGCCGTCATTGCTTGGCTTATTTTAATTTTTACCGCCTCGCAGATGCAACTGCCAACGCCCGATCCGTCGCACCAGCCAGCGCTTTTTGATTATGTTTTTGACAAAGACATGCACGCGCTTTTGTTTGGCGTCTTGGCATTTTTAATTTGCGCGTTGCTCATTGAGTGGAAAATGCCACAGTGGCGCGTATTTTATTTCGCCGCGTTTTTTTGTTTTGCCTACGGCATTACCGACGAATATCATCAGGGCTTTGTGCTGGGCAGAGAAGTGAGCTATTGGGATTTGTTGTTTGACGCGATTGGCGGAACATTCGGAGCGGCAACGTACTTTCTGTTTAGTACAAAAATACACAAAAGCAGTTAATATCTTTATATCCTAGTATCCTAATTTAGATTTAGATATGGGGAGATATTAGGATATAAGGATATTTTTTATGTTAAGCCCTAAATTTTTATTGCACGTTTGTTGCATCGGCTGCGGCGCGTATGTGCTGGAATTATTAAAAGGCGATTATGAAATGACGCTTTATTTTTATAATCCCAATATTGAGCCGCGCGCGGAATATGATAAGCGCTTGCAGGAGGCGGCCAAAGTAGCCGCGCAATTTGGCATTGAATTAATAGAAGAAGAATATGATAACGAGCGCTGGCACAAGTTAGTACGCAGTCACGAGCAAGACCCGGAGCGGGGAGAACGCTGTAGAATTTGCTATCGCATGCGTTTAGAAAAAACGGCGCAATACGCGAGCGAACATGGCTTTAATATTTTTACCACTACTTTGACCATTAGCCCGCACAAAGACGCGGAAGCGATTAACGCAATTGGTTTGGAGTTAGGCAAAAAATATGGCGTTGAGTTTTTAGCACGCGATTTTAAGAAGCAAGACGGTTTTAAAAAAACCTGTGAATTATCGCGCGATTTGAATTTATATCGGCAGGAATATTGTGGGTGCGGGGATAGTTTAAAAAATATGATGGCGAGAAAGAAATAATAATACCATTTTGTCAAGCTATATAAAAAAGTAAGCTTGTGATATACTAAAATAGTCTATAAAGTCCATAAAGTCG
>PFAS01000030.1:26094-28646 GCA_002778635.1 Candidatus Falkowbacteria bacterium CG10_big_fil_rev_8_21_14_0_10_43_11
TTACTTCAAAATCGCGATTGCCAAAGGTGCGGCCGACCTGCACTTGGCCGGCGGTTCAATGCCCGCGGTCCGAATCGGCGACCAGCTGATTAAAATCGCTGACGCGCCGTTAGACAATAAGGAATTAGAAGAAGCGGCACTTGGGCTTTTAAGCGAGAAGCAAAAAAATTATTTTTTAAAACACAAAGAATTTGATTTTGCCCGAGAAATATTAAGCAGCCGCTTCCGCGTCAATTTGCATTTTCAGGAAGGCCGTATCGGCTTAACCGCGCGCGTTATTTCCAAAGAAGTGCCGGCGCCGGATAAGTTAGGCATCAGTGAAATTATTTACAATTTGACGCATTTGCGCGACGGCTTGATTTTAGTCGTCGGCACCTCCGGCAGCGGCAAAAGCTCCACGCTCGCCGCCATGCTGGACATAATTAACACCGAACGCAAAAGCCATATTGTCACGATTGAGGATCCGGTTGAATTTTTATTCGCGGAAAAACAAAGCGTGATTGAACAGCGTGAACTGGGCACGGACACCAATTCTTTTGCCGAAGCGCTTCGTTCCGCCCTGCGCCAGGATCCAAACGTGATTATGGTCGGCGAGATGCGCGATCAGGAAACGATCGCGGCCGCCATGACCGCGGCTGAAACCGGACATTTGGTTTTATCCACCTTGCACACATCTAACGCGCCGGAAACAATTCAGCGCATTACGGATTTTTATCCGGCGGACAAGCGCCAGCAGGTTTTAAACCAGCTTGCGTCCAATTTGCGCGCGGTAATCGCGCAGGAATTATTGCCGACCGTTGACGGCGGCCGGGTGGCGGCGCGCGAAATCATGATCAATAACTCCGCAATTTCCAATTTAATCAGCGCCGGCAGCATTGGCCAGATTATGACCGCGATTCAGACCGGCGCGGCAGACGGCATGATAACAATGAATCAGTCAATTGATAAGCTGTTAGCGCAAGGATTAATTGACCAAAAAGTGGCGGAAAACAGAAAAAGGGATTTAGAAACCAAATCGGTATATTATTAGCATCACATCATTATGAATATAGAAAAATGGCAAAACATAATAGGTTTGATTAAAGATAAATTTGAGGTTGAAGAAGAAGGCGCGGAAAATTTGGAGGATATACCGGACGGCAAAGTGGAATTTATTATTTTTCAAGGACTATTAGGCCGGATGAAACTGGAATATACGACCAAGCCGGCTATCTTGGATAAAAAAACAATCGGCTCAAAAAGAATCGGCAGCGAAGCGACTGTGCAATATATTTACAGCGACACGGAATTTGCTAATATTTTTAAAGCGTACAAATGGGATGCGGACGATGAGGCGTGGATAGAGATGGAAAAAGAGAGTTTGGGAGGATTTAGTATATAGTTTATGAAAATTATTGTTGGTTCAACCAATCCGGTAAAAATTGACGCGGTTAGAGAAATTATTAAGGAGTACGATTTTTTAGCGGGTGCGGAAGTAAGTGGCGTAAAGGTTGCTTCAGAAATTTCAGAACAGCCGTTATCGTTGGAAGAAATTATTCAAGGGGCGATAAATCGAGCAAAAAAAGCTTGGCAAGATTGTGAATATAGCGTTGGCATTGAATCGGGTTTGATGTCTGTGCCCAAGACAAAAACTGGCTACATGGATATTACCGCCTGTGTTATTTATGACGGTCAAGAAACGAGCGTCGGGCTTTCCTCCGTCTTTGAACAGCCATTAGAATTAACAAAAATAGTTTTAAAAGCGCAAGGCAAGATAGATATCAGCCACGCCGCTAAAGCAATGGGGTTGGTGCAATTAGATAACATCGGTTATGAAGGAGGGATGATGGGGTTGTTGACTAAAGGTCGTGTAAATAGAAAAGACTATACAAAAGAAGCGATCCGTACAGCTTTAATACAGTTAGAAAACAAAGAGCTTTATTAATTACCGTTTAACTATTTAACTAATTAAACTAACCTCTATGAACATTATTCCAGCCGTTATTATCCTTATCGCCATTGCCGTTGTCGTTTTGCGCCAGGTAAACCAATACGAACGCGGCATACTGTTTACGCTCGGCAAATTCACGCGCATCGTGGAACCGGGCTGGCGCATTGTCGTGCCGGTATTTCAATCAATGGTTAAAGTTGACATGCGCGTCAAAGCAGTGGATGTGCCGGACCAAAAAGCCATCACGCGCGATAACGTGTCCGTTACCGTGAACGCGGTTATTTATTACAAAGTTTTTTCCGCCGAGAAAGCGATTATTGAAGTGGAAGATTATCGCTACGCCATTTCCCAATACGCCCAAACCACGATGCGCAATATAGTCGGCGAGGTAACTTTGGATGAGCTTTTATCCAAGCGCGACCAGATTGCCGAGCGTATCCGCGAAATCGTTGACAAAGAAACCGACGCCTGGGGTTTGAAAGTTAACGGCGTGGAATTAAAAGACGTCAGCTTACCGCCGGAAATGGAGCGGGTGATCGCCAAGCAAGCGGAAGCCGAGCGTGAAAAGCGGGCGGTCATCATAAATTCCGAAGGCGAATTAGCCTCGGCCGAAAAAATGTCC
>PFAS01000042.1:0-862 GCA_002778635.1 Candidatus Falkowbacteria bacterium CG10_big_fil_rev_8_21_14_0_10_43_11
AAAAAAAATTATCAATTTTTGACCCGCGCTGAAGTAGCGCCGCTCATTGAAAAACAAAATGAAAAAATCAGCATTCAGCGGCAGTGCGCGCTTTTGGGCGTATCCCGCTCCGGCGTCTACTATCAGCCCGCCGGAATCAGCCGCGCCGACCAACAGATTATGAATTTGATAGACGAAATTTACACCGCGCATCCGTACTACGGCAACCGAAAAATTAGAGCCGAATTAAATTTGACGCATCAAATTCCCATCGGTCGGGAGCATACGCGGACATTGATGAAACTACTGGGATTACAGGCAATTTACCCCAAAACAAAAAAGGGGCTGAGCTGGCCCGATATAAATAATTGTGTTTATCCTTATCTGTTGAGAAACGTAAAAATAGTAAAACCAAATCAGGTTTGGAGCACGGACATCACTTATGTGCGGCTGGAAGAAGGGTTTGCCTATTTGGCAGCGGTTATTGATTGGTTCAGCCGCTATGTCGTCAGTTGGCGATTGTCCAATAGTTTGGAAATTGATTTCTGTTTGGACTGTTTGCGCGAAGCGCTGGACGCAAGCAAACGCAAACCGGAAATTTTCAACAGCGATCAAGGCAGTCATTTTACGAGCAAGCAATTCACCGACATTTTACAAAACAACAATATTCAAATCAGCATGGACGGACGCGGACGATGTTTGGATAATATTTTTGTGGAGAGATTGTGGCGAACGGTGAAACAGGAAAACATTTATTTAAACTCGTATCAGGATGTGCGGGAAACAAACACGGGTTTAAGTAAATACTTTCCTTTCTACAACCACGAACGGCGGCACCAGTCGCTGAATTACCGGACGCCGGCTGAAGTATATTTTAAATAAT
>PFAS01000042.1:873-3762 GCA_002778635.1 Candidatus Falkowbacteria bacterium CG10_big_fil_rev_8_21_14_0_10_43_11
GAAATGGGGGAAGGGTCGGGGAAGAGGGAAAACGCGAGGAATGAATTTTCACTAATCACAAATAAACTATGTCGGAAAAAAATAAATTAAAATCAATTGGAAAGTTCTGGAAAATCGTTTAAATAAAGAGGGAAGCCAGATGGTTACAAAATGTAACCAACTGAAATTAACGGCAAAAGACGGCTTTGAACGATTAAAAGAAGCGGGGGTGGATGGTTTACAGTTTTAATAATTTTTTAGCTGTTTTCGTTACCTCGCGCCGGAGATATTGCTTAACAGTTTTCCAGTTGGTTTTAAAAAAGAGAGACGGCATCGGATCATTATCCGCGTCATTAAAATAAACCAAGCTTTTTAAAATGTGGCTTAAATTTTGCGACACATTATATTGACGTAGCGCGGCTTTAATGCTTTGTTCCAGCCCTTGTCCATGCGTAGCTAGCCAATAAATATCAATGAAATCACGCTTGCGGCCTCGCTGGCTGATTGCCACTATTTTCATAGCGGCGATGTCTGGCAATGTCAGTACTCTGATTGAACCGACAGACAGCAGGGGTTGGGATGGTTTAAAGAAGGGATAGGAAATCAGGCTTATTTTTGCCCCGGCAAGTTTTCCGTATAAAGTACCGCAGTCCAAAGAAGTCGTTTTCCAATCTCCTTGCCGGCTTAAATATTCAGCCGCTTGTTTTTCATTAAATGTTTTTTTGGCGGTAAAAAAGTCCAAATCAACCGAGCGCCGGTGTCCGGCTTGCAGAGCTAACGCAGTTCCGCCAGCCAAATACCAACCTCCAGTATTAAAAAAAGGTAAAGCCGCGCAACATAAAAAAGCCTGGCTGGTAGCATTAGGCAAAATGTTAAGATGAAGTTGATTTAAAATAGAATTATCTAACGGATGAGGAGTGACCATAGGGATTTTGATTTAGGGTCTACCTGACTACGCGGCAAATTCATCACTTTTTTAATAGTGTTTTTTCGGTAGCGGGAAAATAACCAGCGAATCTCGCGAACTTCGCCAAAGTCAAGAATACGTTCAATAATGTAACGGGAGTGTTTTTTGGCGTTAATATTTTTCGGGTTAACATCCCAAAAAAGCGAACGACGAAAATGAATAATTGGCTTGGATTTGATTGTTTTTTTGCGAGGATTCATAAGGCAATTATAACACACTTTATTTTTTTTACCAGATAATCGCGAAATCTTACATAGATTCTTTGACCGTTTTTTCTTAATAATATACACTGGAAATAAGAGTTATTATCAATCCCAGATGCCAAAATTATTTTTTACAACCAGTATTTTCTTAAGCGGGGTTATTTTTTTTAGTATCCCGTTTTTTGCTTTGGCCGCCTATAACGGCAATTCTTCCGGCTATACTTGGGGAGAGCGGGCTGGCTGGATCAGTTACGAAACAACCGTTAATTACGGCGCGGAGGTCGCTCATACTTATTTGGACGGTTATATTTACGGTGAAGACATCGGCTATATTTCCTTAAAACGGGATAGCGGTACGCCGGATTACGGCATAATCGCTACGCAGATTCAGACCGAAGTGCGGTTAAGCGGCATGGCCTGGGGTTCGCAGTCCGGCTGGGTTAAGTTTGCCGCCGACAGCTCCGACTACGGCAATACCACCGCCGCCAATTACGGCGTAAAAATTGACACGACTACCGGCGCGTTCAGCGGCTATGCCTGGGGCGAAGACATCGGCTGGATAAATTTTAGCGGCGCTTGCGCTTTTGGCACGACTGATATTTGCGCCGGAGGAACATATAAAGCAACGACTACTTTTAGTTTTTATTCCATTCCGGACGCGCCGACGCCGGTTTCGCCGGCCGAGGCGGCGGTCGTAACCGATAATACGCCGACTTTGTATGTTAATTATTCGGACAGCCAGAGCAGCGGGTATATCAATTACCGCATCGTGGCAACCAGCCAAAGCGATTGTTTAAGCGGCAGTAATATTATAGTTAGCGGTTCGTCAGCCGAAACAATTTCCACTTCTCAAGCCGTAAGTTTGACCCCGGCAGTTCCCCTCGGCGCCAGCGGGACTTATTATTGGTGCACGCAAAATTATAACGCTAACGGCCTCTATTCGGATTGGACCGCCATGGGCAGTTTTACTTTGCAAACGTACAGCGGCCTTGACGATAATTTAGAGCTTGAATTGAACGGCGGCAGCGAAGGGTTGATGTTGGAAGGGATTGAGTTTTAGGAAAATTTTCAATTTTATAAGTCCAAAAAAAATTATGAAATATAAAATTATTATAATTTTTTTGTTTTTGTTAGCTTTGCCTGCATCAGCCTATTACAACCCCGGCACCCCGTCTGGTTTTGTCAACGACTTCGCGGGCGTGATTGACAGCGCAACTAAGCAAAGTCTGGAACAAAAATTAGTTGCGTTTGAAAAAGAGACGAGCAATGAAATCAGCGTAGTAACGGTCAAAAATTTAGACGGAGATTATATTGAAAATTTCGCGGAAAAATTGTTTAAAGAGTGGAAAATTGGCAAGGAAAAGGAAGACAACGGCGTTTTGATACTCGCGGCGATAGAAGACCGGAAAATGCGCCTAGAAGTTGGCTACGGTCTGGAAGGCGCGCTGACCGATGCGCAGTCCAACTGGATTATCAATAACGAGATGAAGCCGGCTTTTCAAGCGGGAAATTACGGCGAAGGAATAAATTTAGCGGTTGATAAAATTATCAGCGCGACGCGCGGCGAGTATATTCCGTCAGAAAAAAAGCAGAGCAAAGTTAATTACGAATTTATTTTTTGGGTGGTAATTTTTGTTTTTATGTGGCTTGCGGCCATTTTAGGTCGTTCCAAATCCTGGTGGGCGGGCGGAGCGATTGGCGGCGCGGCTGGCGTTGTTTTAGGTTTAATTTGGGGATTTT
>PFAS01000042.1:3786-9093 GCA_002778635.1 Candidatus Falkowbacteria bacterium CG10_big_fil_rev_8_21_14_0_10_43_11
GGCGGTTCGTCCGGAGGAGGATTTGGCGGTTTTGGGGGAGGAATGAGCGGAGGAGGAGGAAGCAGTGGGAGTTGGTAGAAAGTATTTAGTATATGGTATTTTGTATTTAGTATGATACTATTGTTATACTAAATACTGGATACTAACTACTAAATACTTTTTTTATGTACAAAAAAGAAGTTTTAAAAAATGGCGTCCGCCTCTTGACGGTTCCCATGCCCTCAACCCAAACTTTCACCATACTCGTAATGGTTGCGACCGGCTCGCGGCACGAAACGCGCGAGAATAACGGCATCTCGCATTTTTTAGAGCACATGTTTTTTAAGGGGACGAAGAAGCGCCCGACCGCGTTCGCGCTGGCAACGGAACTGGACAAAGTGGGCGGCGAGTTCAACGCTTTTACCTCCAAAGAATACACCGGCTATTACGCCAAAGTCGGCGGTGAACACGCGGCGCTCGCGGTTGACGTTATCGGCGACATTTTATTAAACTCCAAATTTGAACGGGCGGAAATTGAGCGGGAGCGGGGAGTGATATTGGAAGAAATTAATTTATACGAGAATAATCCGGTGATGCACATTGAAGACATATTTGAGAGCTGTTTGTACGGCGACACTCCGGCCGGCTGGGACACCATCGGCACGAAAGAGAATGTCAGTCGTTTTCGGCGCAAAGATTTTTTGCGCTATTGGCAAGGGCATTATCAAGGTAAAAATATCGCGGCCGGCCTAGCCGGGCGTTTTAGCGCTCGGGACATTAAAGCGGTTAAAGAAATATTCGCGCGCGTGACGGGCGGCGAAAAAAATAAGTTGGAAAATTTCGCGGTTAAGCAGACCGCACCAAGATTGAAAATAAAGCGGCAAGAAACCAAACAGGCGAATTTTTCTTTGGGCGTGCCGGCTTACGGCTACTACCATCAAGATTACGAAGCGGCCAAACTATTAGGCGTAATTTTGGGCGGCTCCATGAGCTCGCGGCTGTTTATCGCCGTGCGCGAACGACGGGGGCTGGCGTATCAGGTGCATACGGACGTTGAAGGTTATCGCGACGGCGGGTATTTAACGACCGTTGTCGGCACTTCGCCGGATAAAACCGAGAAGGCGGTTAAAATAATTTTAGAAGAATATAAAAAAGTGAGCCGCGAAGGAGTGAGCGCGGCGGAATTAACCAAAGCAAAAGATTTTATCAAAGGCAAATTGGCTTTGCATCTGGAATCTTCCGATGAATTGGCCGGCTGGTATTTAAAACAAGAGATACTGGATAGGGAAGTAATGGCGCCGGAAGAATACTCCCAAAAAATATCAGCCGTCAAGTTATCGGACATTAAGCGGGTGGCGGGAGAGATATTTCAAAATAACCGCTTAAATTTGGCGGTTATCGGGTATCGGATAAAAGAGAATGGCTTAAAAAGATTGCTGAAACTGTAAAATAGCGGCATTTTCGGAATAAGCGGGGAACAAATTTATCCGATATAAAAATAAAGTTTAATTTTAGCCAAAAAATCTTCTTTAAAAAATAAGAAGATTTTTTATTTTTTTATAATGCTAAATTACTGATAATATCAAGGTTTTATGATTATGGATTCATAGCAGCCCATCCGATAATAAAATTTTTAATTTAACCGTTGGATGGGAGTCTGCGGCAAAGCGCAAATTTTTTGTTAAAATTTAAAATAATTTAGACAAATTTTTTTGATAAAATTTGCCTCGCGGCAATTCCCCACCAAGACGCAAAGTTAAATGAGCGTTTCTTTCAAAGGCAGGTTCGCCGCAAGCGCAAAAGACCAATCGCGGCTTAGCGTATAGAATAGTTTTGTTTAATTTTTAGCGTGATCCGATATTATTTTTTTGCTAATTTTAGTGGGCGAGGGACATTAAAACATTAAAACATTAAAACAATAAAACATCAAAATATAAAGGCATTAAAACATCATAAGATGGAAGACTTCCTATAAGGCAGACATGAAAATTATAGAATATAAAACACTTGGCATCTGGCAATTGATAGCGTCCGCCTCATAAATCACGACTCCTCTGGCGCAGAACGCCACCTCCCCTTATAAAGGGGAGGAATAAAAAATACGGGTATGTATTTTTCATTCCCACCAATGAGAAGCTAGAGCGGATAGAGGGCGAGGAAACGGAGTTCGGAGATGAATGAAAATGCGAAGCATAGGGAAAATTTTAAAGTAAAATTTATCCGATAGCGTAAAATCTCAATTAAATTTAATAAATTATTCGAAATAGATTATTAGCCCTAAGTAATTTTAGGGTACCTCACGCAACGATATCACTCTGGCTTAGGGCGTTATCTTCTCAATGATACCCCTCCCTCCCGCAGTACTGCGGGAGGGATCCAGAAAAATAAAATATGATTTAAAAGTCCCAGCCATACCCGGCCTTCGTTAGGAACTACGGCGGGCAAGAATGGCGGGATTAGAAAAATAAATAATGAGGTTGTTCCTTTAATAAGCCCCGGCGATAAATCGCGGGGCTAAAACCAAACCCGCTTAAGCGGGTTTCGCGCCCAGCCTTGGCATTTATGCCTAGGTTGGGTTGTGGATAAATAAGATTATTTTTTTATTTTGCCGTGCCGTTTGTAAAAAAGAAAAAACATTTATTTTTTTGTAAAGCGGCATTGTTTTATTTTTTATTATATTTTGCGCTAATTTAAAGGAGATTTTGGCAGTTATAAATATAGTTTGCGGCAATATCGGATAAAAATTTGACGAGTTATTTTTTCTTGCCTGCCATGGCGTAAAAATGTTATAATAACCGTAAGAAAAGTTTTTATCCGATAGTAATTTTAAACGACGGAGAGAACTTTTAATTTTATCTCCATGCTTGTCAAAGAAAAAAAGGAAAATAATAATGTCATAGAGCGCGACATTTTTGATATCAACGAGGAAAATGGAAAATTAACTCGGGCTTTTGAATTTTCCGGAGATAAGCGGGAATATATTTCTTTAACGCAGGCGGCAAGTTTTACCCATTTCAGCCAAGAATATTTGTCGCTTCTGGTGCGGCAAAACAAAATTCCCGCCCAGAAATTTGGGCGCAACTGGAAGGTCCAAATGGAGGAGGTGGAAAATTACATCGCCAAAGTGGAAGAAAAAACCAGAAAACAGGCGGTAAAAAAAGAACTGGAAAACGCGCCGGCAATGGAGCGAGCGGCGGCTAAAATAATTAACGGCTTAACGGCCGCCAATAAAGAGATTTACAGCCCTTTGGTTAGGCGCGAATTTACTAATTTTGCCCGCCATAAATTTCAGAGCGTGATGGCGAGCTTTTTAATTTTAACGACCGTAGCGATGACTTGTTTTTTTTGGTTTGAACCGGCGCAGGCGGCCAAACTGGAGCTGGGCTTGCAAAGAGCCGCCGCCAAAGCCGTAATGGGAGCGGCTAAGGCCGCTAAAGAAATTCAAGTTAAAGCTAGGAGCGCGGGACTGGCTTTGATCAAACGGGGCGGCGAAGTTTTGAACGACGCGGAATTAATTTTGGCAAGCGACGGCGCCAGCCGGACTGAACAGCTGAAAAAAGCCGGCGCCGGAGCAATAATCAAAATAGGCGAAGTTGGCGCGCTGGTTGACCGCGGTTTGTCCGTTTTGGAAAAACGCGCGGTCAAGAGGCAGGGATACGTGCTTTCCGCCATGGAAAGCGCCGTAACGGAAAGTTTAAAAAATATTGACGCCATGTCCGGAGATTTGGCGGCTACCGCCAAACAGACCTTGAGCGCGCCGCTCGCCGTTATTCCCGCGCCGATTAAATACGCTCTTGACTCCGGTATTGGGGCGGCTAACGGACTGGCTGTTTTAGGAACGGATAAATTACAGCGGCAACAAGATAATTTGGTGCGATCAAACGCGGGAACGGTGGCCGGAATTTCAGAAATTAACGGCAATGAACCGGTTTCTTTAGGCAAGCAATTTATCGCCTTCATAAATGATACGGCCAAGCGTCAGCAAAATTTTGCCGGCCGGTTGCAGCAAAATACCAATAAATCTTTAGCTCGTTTATTATCTTACGAACGGTCGTTAGGAACAGCAATTTTAACGGCTATCGCGCGCACTACGGATAAATCGCATAATTTTGTCGCCCAAAAGATAAATGCGAACAAGGAGCGGGTGTTAGGGGTTAAAATAGCCGCCGACGACGCCAATGGCGATTTTTTGCAAAAGGTTGACGGCGCTTTGCTCGCGGTTAACGACGGCGTCAATTACGCCCAAAGCGCTTGGCAGGCGGAAGAAGCGGAATCAAAGCAATCGCTTACGAAACTTTGGGCGCAAGCGCTGGACTTTATTTTACCGGACGCGTTAAAACAAAAATTTGCCCGGCAAACAATATCGCCCGAAGCAACGGAGCCGGAAAAAGTTTCCGAAACTGCCGTCCCCCAAACTATTATTATCAGAGAAAAAACGGCTGCGGCGCCGGCGGGTATTCCAGCCACTGCTAATTTTAATGACATAGCAGTAAAAAATGACGCGGCAGTGGGGCGCAATTTAACGGTATTAGGCAAAACTAATTTAGCCGGCGAAGTGGCGGTTGCCGGCACGGCGCATTTTACCGGCCCGATTTTTGCCGAAAGCGACATTACAAGCGCGGGCATCGTCAAAGCCGCGCGTTTTGAAGGCGCCGCTTTAAGCGTCACCGGAGAGGGAACGATTGGTTCCTTGCATGTTTTGCAAGAGGCAAGTTTTGACGGTTTGGTTAAAGCGAATGTTTTAAGCGTAAGCGGCAACGCGAATGTCGGCGGCAGCCTAATCGTCGCCGGTCATTTCATGCCGAACAGCATCGGCGCGTCTTATGACATTTCCGCCGGCCGCTCGTTGAGCGCGCCTTATTTAGTCGTCAGCAAAGACGGCACGATTAGCGAAAATTTATACGTTAAAAGAAATTTGGACATAACTTTGAACGCCAACATAGACGGCGCGCTTACCGTTGACGGCAACGCGACCTTAAGCAGTAACGCTTCCGTCGGCGGAAATTTGACCGTCAGCGGCAACGCGACGACGACCGGCAGTTTTTACGTCGGCGGCGTTTTAACTACCGGCAGTTCCGTTTTTACCGGTCCGGTTACGGTTACCGACAATTCGGCTAACACGGCGGTAGTTATTAATCAGCAAGGCACGGGAAATATTGTACAATTGCAGGATAACGGCACGGCCATATTGACCGCCATTGACGGCGGCAACATTGGCATCGGCACGACCAGCCCTTACGCGCGGCTTTCTTTATGGTCGCCGACAACTAATACGGGAGCGACTGTTTTTAATATCGCGGATAACGCTTCCACGACGCTTCTGACGGT
>PFAS01000002.1:0-5142 GCA_002778635.1 Candidatus Falkowbacteria bacterium CG10_big_fil_rev_8_21_14_0_10_43_11
TGACAAAATATAAAAATTTTGTTAATCTATAATTAATTGTACATTTACTTTGCCCTCAATCCTGGGGGCCTCGATGCCCCGTTGGCGTTCTGAATAACCTTCGGGACGCACTTTTTACAATAATGCTCTTCAGAGCATTTTAAACTATCATTCATTCCCAACTGCTCGGTTCCTTCCTTAAGAACCGTTCACCTGCTGGCCTACCCTCTACCAGCGGGTTTTTTTTATTTAATTTTAGTTAAAAAATACCTAAAACATTGACAAAATAAATTATTTGTTATATTATTTTAAGTTCAAATAAATTTGAACTTTGTTCCATATCAATCTATTTCTAGGAGGTATTATTTATCATGAATAATGAAAAAGTAACCGAAAACATATTCTCGCTAATATTCTACCAAAGCGAACATGGCGGAAAAATACGCCTGACAAGCAGACATCCGGAAACAAGAGAGTATATCTTTCCACATCGCGACTGGGAAAATCTCAGTGGCGGCAGTAAGGTTCGGGCAGGATTGCCTTGTCACTGCACCTTGGAGCCAGCGCAAAACAGCAAATGCTGGATTGCCATCCCCTGTGTCGGTATGTCGCTCACGGCCGAAGTTAAGTCGCTTGAAATCAAGGCAGCGCAACTGACAGAGCGCGAACAAAACCTTCAATATGAAGTCCAACGGCTAGCCGCGCTTTCCGAAAGGCTTAATGATTGGAAAACAGGACTGGAAACTGCTGGCGACGACCTTGCTCTTGAAAGGGAGAAACTGAACGCCGAAAAACGGCATTTCCAACAAGCTTTAGCCGCTATGCAGCCTTTTCGCAATGCGTTGCGGTCGGCGACTGAAAAAATAGAAGCGGCCAAAATAGATCTTATAGATCTTATTGAGCGGGTTGAGCAGCTCAACAAAAAAGTGCCGCTAAACGATCGTCTAGTTACATCCAATTTATTGGATGCAATAAACAAAAACATAATTCTTCCTGAATTGCAAGATTATATTACGGCTCCGAGAACTCAACGGCACTTTCCGCCGCAAGGTGGCCGCGTTATTTTTCCCTTCCGGCGGCAAGCTGGAATCAGATAAAAAATTCTCCTCTCATTAACATTGTTTGCCCGGCAATCCCCTCGTTGCCGGGTTCTTTTTTTGTTCAAATAGTCCGCTCCGGCTTACATCACTTGCGAACCTTTAATACCTGCCCGACTGCCACTGCCGTTGCGGACTTATATCATCTCAAATAAACGCGAATGCCACGAATGTAGAAATAAATTATTATAATATTTAATATCCAATATCTCAATATCCTAATATCTAATATTTTACTTTCTTTTAACTTTTTACTTTTAACTTTTGTATTCTATCTCTTAGTTCTATCGCTTTTTCAAAATCCAATTCTTCCGCCGCCGCTTGCATTTCTTTTTCCAGAATTAAAATATCTTCCTCTTCTATTTTTTTTTCTTCTTCGCTTCTTACTTTTAACTTTTCACTTTTAACTTGTCTTTTAATTGATTTAGGTGCAATGCCGTGTTTTTTATTATGCTCAATCTGAATCTTGCGCCGGCGGTCGGTTTCTTTAATCGCAAGCTTCATGCTCACGGTCATTTTGTCCGCGTAAAAAATAACTTTGGAATCAATATTGCGCGCGGCCCGGCCGACGGTTTGGATCAAACTGCGTTCGTTGCGCAAAAATCCCTCTTTATCCGCGTCCAATATCGCGACTAATCCGACTTCCGGCAAATCCAATCCCTCGCGCAATAAGTTAATCCCGACAATAACATCAATCTTTCCGGTCCGCAATCGCTTTATAACTTCCACCCGTTCCAGCGTATCAATTTCACTGTGCAGATATTCCACTTTGAAATTGTTTCGCGCCAAATAGCCGGACAATTCTTCCGCCATTCTTTTGGTTAAAGTCGTTACCAGCGCCCGGTTTCCTTGTTGAATTGTTTTATTGATTTCCTCCATCAAATCCTCAATTTGCCCTTCGCTCGGTTTTACCGTAATCGGCGGGTCAATCAAGCCGGTCGGCCGAATAATTTGTTCCACAATCTGCGAGGAATTTCTGATTTCTTCCTGTGCCGGCGTAGCGGAAACATAAACTACATTTGCTCCGTCTTTCGCAAACGGCTTCAAAAAGCCAGTAAATTCGTCAAATTTTAACGGCCGGTTGTCGTACGCGCTGGGCAGGCGGAAGCCGTAATCAATTAAATTCCGTTTGCGCGTTCTGTCTCCTTCGTACATGCCGTGCACTTGCGGCAAGGTAGCGTGCGACTCGTCAATAAATAACAGCGGATTTTTTGGTAAAAAATGCAGGAGCGTATAAGGCGAGCTGCCGGACGCGCGCCGGTCAAAATGCCGCGAATAATTTTCTATGCCTTTGCAATACCCCAATTGTTCAATCATTTCCAAATCGTAATTGGTCCGTTGCTGCAAACGGTATTTTAAAACCGGATCAGACATTTTTGCCAAACATTCCTGCAATTCGGTTTTAATTGACTTTATCGCCTCTTGTTTGTATTCATCGTTTGTAACATACGCCCGCGCCGGATAAATCCAAACCGAATCCAACTTTTTTTCTTTGCGCGCGGTGATGGGGTGCAATTCGTAAATATTTTCAATTTTATCGCCAAAATATTCCAAGCGAGTAATAGCCGTGCCGCCGCCCTGCACGATATCAATAACATCGCCGCGCACGCGGAAGCGGCAGGGTTTTAACTCCGTATCGTTGCGCTCGTACCGCAAATTTATCAGTTTAAAAATCAATTGGCGCAGAGGCATTTCCGCGCCGATTTTGAATTCAAACGACTGCTGCTTAAACTCCGTCGGACTGCCCAAACCGTAAATGCAGGATATGGAAGAAACGATAATCGTGTCCGGGCGAGTTAATAAACTAATTCCCGCTTCCATCCGCATCCGTTCAATTTTTTCATTCACCTGCGAATCTTTTTCAATGTAGGTGTCGGACGCGGGCAGATAGCTTTCCGGCTGGTAGTAATCAAAATAGCTGACGAAATAGCAAACCTTATTTTCGGGAAAAAATTCCAAAAACTCTTCGTACAATTGCGCCGCGAGCGTTTTATTGTGCGACAAAATCAAAGCCGGGCGCTGCAGCCGCTCAATCACATTCGCCATGGTAAAGGTTTTACCCGACCCGGTAACGCCAAGCAAAGTCTGCTGCGGCATTCCTGATTTTATGCCGTTAACAATCTGCTCAATCGCTTTCGGCTGGTCGCCGGCGGGCTTGTAATTGGAATGTAGTTTAAATTGCATATTTTGCCCCCTAAAACTTTTCACAGGCAAACAACGGGCTTGTCCGCCCGCGCTGTTTTACTGATGATTTTCAGCTTAGTCAAAATTACGATGTAATATAATCTAATTTTGCTAAGTTAAAAATATTTAACTGGCCCGCGTACTTTTCAACTTCCGCTTCGTTTGGGTTGCGCCGGCCGTCCAATTCTTTCATCCGCTTCTCGGCTATTTTGACATATTCCGGGCTGCTGTCAATGCCAATGTAATTTTTGCCTAATTTTTTAGCCGCTACTTTGTCTGGTTTTAAACGCAAGACCGCATGCTTTCAAATCAAATTTGCGACGGATGAAACGGCCGCGTCAATGTCTTTTTTAATCTGATGTCCCCAAATTCGCGCGACTTGCCATCCTTTGCTTCTTAAATACGCCGTATTTCTTCTGTCCCTCGCGCGGTTACCTTCGATTTTCTTTTTCCAAAAATCATTTTTTAATTTTCTTTTCCATTTTGGATATTGCCAACCGTGCCAAAAATCGCTGTCCAAAAAAACGCAAACTTTTTCTTTTTGGAAAACAATATCCGGCTTACCCCTTAAAATTTTTGCGTTTATTTTAAACCTTTTGCCAGTCGTTTTCTTTAATTTTGACGTGAAATTCTTCTCGAATTTCGTGCCTGATTATTTTACCTATTTTTTTGGAAACTTGTCTTAACCTTTACACGATAACGGTATTCCAGCTGATTTGTTTTATAATTTTTTCTTGTTTAGTAAATTCAAGCTCATCGGCAAATGCCGGATTTCTAAAGATGCGATGATTGGGAGTTTCTATAAAATTTTTCACCAAAAAAATAAAATAATTTTCTCGTAAATAGGTAGCAGTTTGATATTCCTTGTTAGTTAAACCAATTCCTCCTTTGTCTTTTTCTAGCCCTTTTACTTCTACGGCAAAAAAATTCTCGCCGAAGTTCAGTTTGAAATCAAAACCACAGCCATACTTTGTTGTATCCTCAATCGTACCTGTGGCAAAAACGGAAACGGATTTATAATTATCCCTAAAATACTGCTCTGCCGCTTGTCCTGTGAGCAATCTTTTAGCGAATGTGCTTTGTTTTTCTTGCTCTTCAATTCTGTCTTCAATCAGATCAATGTCTGGATTTTTGTAAATAACTTGTTTGATAATGCCAGTAAATTCTTCCAAATCTAAATTTTGGTACTTCCCCAGCATTTCTTTTCTTGTCCTGAACATTGGTCGTTTGTGCCAACCTTTTCTTTCATTCGGAAAAATTGGGTCAAACTCATCTCTGTAATTTCGTATTGAAAGCGGCTTTGTGTTTATCGCTAATCCTATAACATTAAATGCCTCTGAAAAGTTTTCAAAACCCAAGCGCATCAAACCAACTTTGTCGAATTTTGACAAATACATCCCAATCAACATTGCTTTTTGCAAACTTCTTTGCATATTATGAATTGTATGTTTCGTAAATATAAGAAATCGTCGGATGATTTTCTGTTATATTCCAGAAGAAAAAATTTTGGTCTATATTCAAAACTACCCCCTCGTCCATGTTTATTCTTGTTATCCAATGTTCATCTTCATCCTCCGTCTCATCTAGTTTTAAAAAAGCGACCTGACCGTTATACAAATCGAAATGGATCGCCAATGTATGAATCCCCGCATCTGAAAAAACTCTTTTTGCTTCCAAAACTTTATGTTGTTTTATGTCGTTAACTCCTTTAAAACCCGATTGCATCTCTATTCTTACCTTTTCTTTTCCGTTTAGTCTTATTTCCAAATCGGCCTTTGGCGTTTTTTTGAAAGTTTCAATGTTTTTCAAATCGTCGTCGCCTATCAAATCAATGTTCGCCACATCGACTCCAAATACGAGCCCCAACGCTTTTAGAAAAAAA
>PFAS01000002.1:5181-5349 GCA_002778635.1 Candidatus Falkowbacteria bacterium CG10_big_fil_rev_8_21_14_0_10_43_11
TGCTCGGGCCTTCTGCCTAAATTATTAAGTATTGGCAAAATGCCGCTTGCTTTCATTATTTCAAACGGATTCTCAATGAATTCTTTCTTAAAATCCGCTGGGTTGTCGATTTTTACCTCATCCGCGACTACGCCGTTCACCTTATTAACTATTTCATAAAGTCTGTCG
>PFAS01000067.1:0-5491 GCA_002778635.1 Candidatus Falkowbacteria bacterium CG10_big_fil_rev_8_21_14_0_10_43_11
AAACTGCGAGAAAGGAGTTAAAGCCATGGAAGCCATTCGAGTTTTTTATTGCTCGGAGTGCAATACGCCATTGGAAATTAAGCCTAATGACGACAGATATTGCAACAACTGCAAATACGCTCCGTCCATGGAAGACACTTTTATAAAAATGGAATGTCCCAATGATCGTGCCGAGCTTGAGCGTTCCGGCGATCAATGGAAATGTCCTCAATGCAAAGCCATCTACGACTAAATATTTTGCGTTAATCTTGTTTCTTTGCGGCTCAATCCTGTTCGGATTGGGCCTTTTTTATATTTTACTTTCCATGACACTTTTTAAATTTCAAGCCAGAGCCGCACGGACACGGATCGTTGCGGCCGACTTTGCCGCCAAATTTATTTTTGGTTTTATCGTGCGCTAATTGCACGCCACCGGTTATTGAGCTACCCTCTTCACCATCTCCCGCTTTAAACGAAGCGAACGAACCGGCATCTTCGGCCGGCGCGATGAATTTCTGCGCGCGCTGCAGTAGCATCGGCGAAGCCAAATTAATCGCGTCGGCGATTTTAAAAATAGAGTACACCGCTTGCTTGCGGATTAATTCATTTAATTGTTGAAACAAGCGGTAAGATTCTTTTTTGTACTCAATCAGCGGGTCGCGCTGGCCGTAACCGCGCAAACCGATGCCTTTGCGCATCTGGTCCATCGCGTCCAAATGTTCCGTCCAGATTTCGTCAATCGCGCGAATTATTATCTGCCGCTCAATTTCGGGCATGGACGGCTTGCCTTCGCCTTGCGCTGACGGGACTAACTCATTGATATTTTTCGTCAATTCATCGTACGCCTTGCCGGCTAATTCATTAATATATTCAACTATTTTCTGCCGCGCTTCTATTGGATTTTTCAGCTGCGCTAATTTTTTTAATTCGTCCGCAAAATCTGACGGGAGAGGAAAAATCGTTTTAACCGTTTCAAAAATTTCTATTAAATTCCACGCGCTTATGTCTTCGCCGGCGGTATGAAAATTTACCACGAGCGCGATTTCTTCCATAATCATGTCTAAAATATCTCCACTCACTCTGCTCTCACTCCCTGCCCCCTCGCCCGGCTTTGTGGGAGAGGGTTGGGGTGAGGGGGTGAGGGCGTCCCGCCGTCTCCGGTAAATCGCCCCGCGATGTTTATTGATAACATCGTCGTATTCAACCAAATGTTTGCGGATGTCAAAATTATTCGCCTCCACTTTTTTCTGCGCTTGTTCAATGGAGCGGGCAATAATTCTGTTTTCAATCGGCATGTCTTCCGGCACTTTTAAGGTGGACATAATCCCCTTCATCCGATCGCCGCCAAAGATGCGCATCAAATCGTCTTCCATTGACAAATAAAATTGGGACGAGCCCGGATCGCCTTGGCGGCCGGCGCGCCCGCGCAACTGATTGTCAATCCGGCGCGACTCGTGCCGCTCGGTGCCGATAACGTGCAACCCGCCGAGCTCTTTGACTTTTTTTGCCTCCGTCTCGTCTGGCGGACTTCCCCCCAAAATAATATCCACGCCGCGTCCGGCCATATTGGTCGCGATAGTTACCGCGCCGGATTTGCCGGCTTGGGCGATGATGCCCGCTTCTTTCTCGTGCTGTTTGGCGTTTAAAATTTGCGCCGGCACGCCCGCGCGGTCAAGCATGTCCGCTAAAATCTCATTTTTTTCAATGGAAATCGTGCCGACTAAAATCGGTTGTCCCAATTCGTGCCGCCGCTTAATTTCCCGCACGATGGCGGTAAATTTTCCCATTTCAGTCGCGTACACCAAATCCGTTAAATCTTGCCTAACCATTGCCCGATGCGTCGGAATAACGACCGTTTCCAAGTTATAAATCTTATGGAATTCTTCCGCCTCAGTTACGGCCGTGCCGGTCATGCCGGCTAATTTTTGATACATGCGGAAATAATTCTGGAAAGTAATCGTCGCGAGCGTTACCGACTCGCGCTGAACCTGCACGCTTTCTTTCGCTTCTATCGCCTGATGCAGGCCTTCGGAATAGCGGCGGCCCGGCATCATGCGGCCGGTAAATTCGTCCACAATGATGATTTCCCCGTCTTTTATCACATAGTCGCGATCGCGCCGGAACAAAGTGTGGGCGCGCAAAGCTTGCTCAATGTGATGCACGTCCGACACGCCGCCGGCGGTATATATATTTTTCAGACCCAATAATTTTTCCATTTTGTTCAAGCCGTCTTCGGTTAAAGACGCGGCGCGCATTTTTTCGTCCACATTGTAATCTTCGTTTTCGGTTAATTGCGTTACCAGTTGCGCAAACTGGCGGTATTTGTCGGTTGATTCTTCCGCCGGCGCGCTGATGATTAGAGGCGTGCGCGCCTCGTCAATTAAAATTGAATCAATTTCATCCACAATCGCGTAATGCAGGCCGCGCTGAACCATGCGCTCCAAATCCGGCGCCATGTTGTCGCGCAGATAATCAAATCCGTATTCGTTGTTCGTGCCGTAGGTAACATCGCAAGCGTACGCTTCTTGGCGGCTGACCGACCGCCAGTGGCGCAGCCGTTCGTCCCCGCCATGCTCTTCCGCGCTTTCATAAGACGGGTCATATACGCCGGAAAAATCATGGGCGATCACGCTCACACTTATACCTAAAACATGGTAGACCGGCGCCATCCAGCCGCCGCCCACGCGGGACAAATAATCGTTTGGGGTGACGACATGCACGCCGCGGCCCGCTAGCGCGTTCAGCGCGACCGGCAAAGAAGCGGTAAGCGTTTTTCCTTCGCCCGTTCTCATTTCCGCGATTTGGCCGTGATGCAAAACTATGCCGCCGAGCAACTGAACATCAAAGTGCCGCTGGTTTAATTTGCGGCGCGCGGCTTCGCGGATGAGCGCGAAAACTTCCGGAAAAATTTTGTCTAAAATTTCTTTCTGCTCGCTCCATTCTTTTCCCGCCAATTCATTTTTAAACTTTTCCATTTCAGCGCGCAGTTCGTCGTCGCTAAAATCCTTGAATTTTGGTTCAAGTTTATTGATTTCCTCAATTAGCGGCTTTATTTCCCGCAGAACTTTTTCGTTCGGGTCGCCGAAAATTTTGGTTAATAGTGACATATATCAAATTTATATCATTAAAAAATTAGTTATTGGGATTTGATTAGAAATTAGGCATTAGTAATTAGAAATTTATGTTTTAATGTTCTAGTGTTCTCGTGCTTTTATTGTTCTCATTCTAACAAAATTATCTTATTTTAGCAAATAAATCCAAACACCTTCGCTGCCCTGGCATGAGTTTTAGCGTAGGGGTAAATTCTGGAAGGTGTTTGGATAAACAAAAATTCCGCGTTACCTTCGGAATTTATGTTTTTTTGCTTTTATGTTTTAATGTTTTAGCGCATCTCCTTGTATTTCTCAATACTTCTCGCCATATGGTCTTTTACTTTATCAATCGCCTTAAATATGTCTTTTTCTGCTTTCATCACTACCAGAGTTTCTTTCGGCAAACTTAAGACCAGCTTGCATTCGCAAATATCGCCTTTCTGGTGGTGGTTAGTAACGAGCGCTAATTTCACCTTGCAATCAATCACCTGGGTATCGCTTAGATACTTTTCCAGCGCATTAACTTTTTCCTTCGCGTACGCTTTTATTTCCGGCGTCAAGGTTAAATTCTCTGATTTGATTTGTATGTTCATAGATGTGATGCTAATTATGCTAATTTAATGCTAATCTGCGAATTGCGAATGGCTATTTTCAATTAAATCGCAACACTGCTTTTCATTGCAATATCGCCATAATTCATTATGAACCTCAAATAATATCCCACTAATTTCATACGATAAATCCTTATAAATTAACTCTTGCTTCATATTTATTAGCAATTAGCGGATTAGCGTATTATTCGCGGATTGGCATCACACTGCGTGTTTTACACCCAACAGCCCCTTGCTCGCCCGCAAATCGTCAACGGTTTTTTGCAAGCCGCGTTCCAGCGTCGTCACCGGCATCCAGTGCAATTCTTCTTTAGCTTTACGAATGTCAGGCACTGCCAGTTTGGTCATAAATAACACCGGCTTTTCGTATTTAATTTTGGAGCGCGAAGCGGTCAAAGCGATTATTTTTTGCGCGACGAGCGTTAAATTTTCATCCTGATCGCTGCCGATGTTTATCGGTTCGCGCACCTCGCTTGCGGCGAGTTTGACTAAGCCGTCTATCGCGTCGTCAACATAGCAAAGACTGGTGTTAAAATCAGCGTCGCCGTAAATCGCCAAATCTTTATTGTCCAAAGCGTTTACCACAAAATCAGGAATCATCAGGTCGTCGTTTAATTTCATTCTCGGGCCGTAAGCGCGAAAAAGGCGCGCGATTTTTACGTCCAAGCCGTAGACGCCGCGATAAGTGGCCGCGAGACTTTCCGCGAAACGCTTGCCTTCGTCGTAGCAGGCGCGCTCGCTGATTGGGTTCACAATCCCCAAATCAGTTTCGCCTATTTTTTGATTGTCCTCGCGCCGCGGGCCGTAGACGACGGACGAGGAAAATTGCACAAAAACCGCCTGATATTTGCGGGCGAGTTCCAGCATATTTTTTACGCCCGCGGAATTAGCTTCGGCTATTTCCATCCTTTGTTCGGCAAAGCGCGCCGGCGAGGTCGGACAGGCGGCGTTATAAATCTCCTGCACGCCTTGGAACTGAATTTTAAATTTTTGCAGTTCCGGCAAATTTTCCAACTCCAGCGGCCTCGTTATGTCCGCTTTAATAAAAACAAAATTGGGATTGGAAAGCAAATGATCAATGTTGCGCTCGTCGCCGCCGATAAAATTATCCACGCAGATTACTTTGTTATCCTCCGCCAAGCGGTCGCACAGATGGGATCCCAAAAATCCCGCCCCGCCGGTAACCAAAACATTTTTTTTATCAAAAATTACTCTTTTTGGCATATAATTATTTTTTAGTATTAAGCTTGCTGTCTTGCATTATACTTTATTTTTTAAGATAAATAAAGTTAAAAAAACCTTGCCCGAAAAACGGCTATTTTTTAATTTTTACCTTTATCGCGCTGACATTGACGCCGCCGCGAAAATTCTGATCATAGCCAAAAAATTCATTTAAAATAACGCCAGTTTTGCTAAAAATCCGCACGTGCGGGCCGCCGCCCGGACCGGCGCCGGTGATGATTTCGTCCCGGCCGTCAAAATTAAGGTCAGCCGCCGCCACATTTACGCCGCCGCGAAAATTTTTGTTGTAGGCGAAAAATTGTTCTTTTACCTTTCCTTTGCGGTCAAAAATCCGCACGTGCGGGCCGCCGCCCGGACCGGCGCCGGTGATGATTTCGTCCCGGCCGTCGCCGTCAACATCGCCCGCGGCCACGCTCACGCCGCCGCGAAAATTTTTGTTGTAGGCGAAAAACTGCCCCATTACTTTGCCGGTTTGGTCAAAAATCCGCACGTGCGGGCCGCCGCCCGGACCGGCGCCGGTGATGATTTCGTCCCGGCCGTCAAAATTAAGGTCAGCCGCCGCCACAT
>PFAS01000067.1:5511-6326 GCA_002778635.1 Candidatus Falkowbacteria bacterium CG10_big_fil_rev_8_21_14_0_10_43_11
GCGAAAATTTTTGTTGTAGGCGAAAAATTGGCTTTGCAATATGCCGTGATCGTTAAAAATTCTTATTTTTGGCTCGTTATTTTTACTTAATCCGACGATAATTTCCGCCGTACCGTCGCCGTTAGTGTCGCCCGCGGCTACATTAAGATAGCCGCGCCAATTTTTTTGATAAATGGAAAACTGATTTTTTAATTTGCCCGAACCGTCAAAAATTTTAACTTGCGTGCCGGCGCTCGCGACAATTTCCTCCAAACCGTCGCCGTTAGTGTCGCCGGCCGAAACGGAAACGCCGCCGCCAAAATTATCCGCGAACGGCTTAAAAAAAACGGGCGCGGTATTGGATTCGCCGTTAAAAACGCGAATAATGTTATTATTAATGTTATTTTGCGGCGCGATTATCACCCATTTCCGGTAACTCATTAAATCTTCATAAACCGCGCTCGCGGCTGACGCGAGATTAATCCGGCCATGGCCCAGCTGGTCCGGATATTTAGGATTAAGAGCGTTGACGTTATCCGCGGTATTTAATAAAAAATTTATCAATTCCGCGCGCTTAATTTCCGGGTTGATTGATTTTAACAAAGCCAAACTGCCGGACACGACCGCGGTGGACATTGAAGTGCCGTCCCAATAGCCCTGATAATATTGGTCAAACAAGCGATTTTTATATAATTTATACGGATTAACGACCGTCAATCCCATAAAACTTACTCCCGGCGCCGCTATGTCCACGCAACTAAAACCATAGTTGGAAAAAATGGTTTTTTGGTCCAGCGCGTCGGTTCCCGCTACCCCGATGACATTATGCTCCTGTC
>PFAS01000067.1:6339-6481 GCA_002778635.1 Candidatus Falkowbacteria bacterium CG10_big_fil_rev_8_21_14_0_10_43_11
CGGATAAAGTTTTTTGTCGTCTAAACTATGGCTCGCGCCGTTTTGGCTTTCATTGCCGGCTGGAGCGACGACTGCGATTCCCGCTTGATTAGCCCGCTTGATTGCTTCCCGCAGTTCGCGCTCGTCCGTTAAAATAATAACG